>CATLEQ010000209.1 GCA_949915905.1 uncultured Lachnospiraceae bacterium
GAATACGAGGCGGGCAGGGTGGATGTCAATACGTGGACGGAGGAAACATTGAAAAAGATTTCCAAGTTGCGTGACCGGGACGAGAAAAATGAACTGTACCTGCTCGTGCATGCCCATATTTGCTTGATCGGGCAGCGGATGGAGGAGGCAAAGTGGTTATTGGAGTCTTATAATTACAACCGTTTCGCCATCGGCAAGGACGTGGAGCTGAGTTCCTATTATTTGTATTTGACGACACTCCTTAGCAACGATACGATTGGGCAGCGCAGGGTGGCGGAGGAGTTGTCCCGTTCCTATATGAAGCATCCGGAAAGCTGGATGATTCTCTGTATGCTGGTAAACGTGGACGCGGAATACAAGATTTTGAGCGAACGTCTCCGCGTGTTGGAAAAGTTGTTTTATGAGGAGCGTACGGGCAGCCTCATATTCTATATGGAAGCATTCCGTTGTTTCCGGGAAAAGAGTTCTTCTTTGAAAAAACTCGGAATGTTCGAGGTGCGGGTGCTTTTGTTTGCCGCCAGATACAGGCTGATGACGAAGGAACTGGCATTGTATACGGCCAACCTTGCCAGCCAGCTGAAGGACTTTGACAAGCATTTATACCAGGTGTTGGTATTGTGCTATAAGATGTATGAGGAACCGATGATTCTGACCGCCATCTGCACGTTGTTGATTAAGGGCGGATGTATGGACAACCGTTATTTTGTCTGGTTTGAGAAAGCGGTAGAATCAGAGATGAAGATTGCCCAGTTGTATGAGTATTATATCGAGACGCTGAATGAGAAGCGGTTTAAAAAGCCCTTGCCGCGTTCGGTCTATTTGTACTTCATGCACGGCAATACGTTGAATTATCTGAAAAAGGCGTTTTTGTATGCCAATCTGATTACCTATGAGGATGATTCCAGCGAGATTTACGCGCATTACCGGGACGAGATGGAGGCATTTGCATGGAACCAGCTCGACCGCCGTCATATCAATGAGCATTTGCGGATAATTTACAAGCGGTTCGTGGTGGAGCGAGCCATGAATCCGGATCGCATCAAGGCATTGTACGACGTGTGTAATTCTTATGAGATTACGACGAAGGTGCCGGACATGAAGTTCATCCATGTCATCTCGGAGGACGGGGAGATTACGCAGAAGGCCGCCTACACGGAAAACGGGGCGCAGGTGTTTTTGTATGCCAAGACGGACCGCCTGGTGTGGGAAGGAAAGGACGGCCGGCATTATACCGATACGGTGCCGTATGAGAGCAAGCGTCTCTTCTACGAGTTGCGTTATATGGATTTATGTAAAAAATATATTAACAGCCTGAAGTTAAATAATCAGGAGGAGGCCGAGGAGCTTACGCTCGAGGTGGTGAAGAAGGAAGGCATGGATCATTATGTGGACAGCGAGATTATGGCTTTGTGCAGCCGCACCATCCGGGAAAACAATTATGAGAATGATGATTTCTTAACTTACGTATGCTATGAATTGTTTAAGCGGAAGCAGTATGACCGGGCGATTCTGACATATCTTGCCACCTATTATTGTGGCACGACCGTGGACATGAAGCGGCTCTGGCGGGAGGCCAGGGAGTATGAAGTCCATACCCATAAGCTGGCCGAGCGGATTTTGACCCAGATGTTGTTTGCCGAGGCGGTGTTCGGCGAGGTCGGCGTGTTTGAGGATTATTACGCGGAGGGGGCATATTTTAGGTTGCAGCAGGCGTATCTGGCCTATATGTCCCGTTCCTACGTGACGGAGAACCGCAGGATTGCTAAAAGTGTGATTGACATCATATGCAAGGAATATGAAAAGGGCGAGGAGACCATCGACATTTGTAAGATTGCCGTACTTAAGTATTATGCGGGGCGTGAGTATAATTCGTCCATGCGCAAGACTCTGAAAAAGTTGTTGCAGGATTTGTGCGGAAAGCAAATTTATTTCCCGTTCTTCCTCCAGTACGAAAAGGAATGGCTGATTGAGCAGCAGTTGTGGGACAAGACCTTGATTGAATATAAAGGACAGAAGGGCAGCCGTATCATGCTTTATTATCAACTGCAAAAGGGAGATGACGCGGAGAGCGTGGATTATTCTACCGAGGTTCTGACTCCGATGTACGAAAATATTTACGTCAAGAAGTTCGTCCTTTTTGCCAACGAGACGTTGCGATACTATTTTAAAGAAACGATAGACGGGAATACCTACCGCAGTGAGAAGGCGGTCTGTGTCAAGGATATAGAGGCCGGACAGAATGGGCGCTACGGTCGGCTCAATGACATCTTGCTGGCGGACAAGGAGCAGAAGGAGAAAAAGATGAAGGAGTACGCGCAGGAGGATTTGATTGCGGCACATATGTTTGAGCAATACTAAAGGAGGGTTCTGGCATGTCCCAGGGAAATATAATCGGGTACGAGTTCAATGAAAAGACTTGTCAGATTAGTTATTATAATGAAGAACAATTGGAGCCGGAGACGCTGGAGGTGGATACCGACAATTACCAGATTCCCTTGATCGTGGGGAAACTCAGGGATACGTGGGCCTATGGCAAGGAGGCGAAGCGCCTGGTCACCATCAAGGAGGGGTTTACCGTGACCCGCCTTTTGGAGCGGAGCCTGGCCGGCGAGCGGATTGATTTCGGCGAGGAGACGTACGACGCGGTGTGGCTTTTGTCAAAGTTCGTGCAGATGTCTCTGCAGTCATTTCCGCAAATTGACGGAATCGTGTTCAGCGTGGCCGAACTTACGGAGGAAATCGCGCAGCTTTTGCGGGGAATCGCCGTGCGGATGAATATCGACAAGCAGCATATTTTTATTCAGGATTATAAGGAAAGCTTTTGTAATTATCTGTTTTACCAGCCGAAGGAGCTGTGGCAGTACGAATCGGCACTGTTTTGTTGTGACCGCAATGAAATCAAGGCATATATGTTACGCAGGTTAAAGCCGGGCTTGGGCGGCGGAAAAACCACGTTCGTGACCGTGGACGAGGTGGCGAGCGCGCACATGAAGGAACTGGCGGCGGTGTATCCCGTCCTGATCGAGGACAAGGCGAGGGACGCGGACACGAGGTTTTGCAAATTTATCGAGAGCGTGTTTGACAAGCGCATCGTCTCTTCGGTCTTTTTGACCGGGGAGGGGTTTGAAAACAACTGGTTCCCGCGTTCGCTTCGGGTCTTGTGCAACGGAAGAAGGGCGTTTATCGGAAATAATCTTTACAGCAAGGGCGCTTGTTATACGATTTACCGCAAGATGTTCATGCATATCGAGGATCCGGTTTATTTATCGGAAAATAAACTGACGGATCAGATTACGATGAATTTGCGGGTGGACGGCCAGGAAATGTGGTATCCCATCGTGTCCTGGGGGGCGCAGTGGTACGAGAGCAACAGCCAGTGGGAAATCCTTTTGGAGAAGGTGGAGGATTTGGAGCTGCATATCGAGTCCCTGATACAGGGTTCTGTCAAGACCGAGGTGATTCCCATGGAGAAGTTCCCGCAGCGGGCGGAGTATTCTATGCGTTTAAATATCGAGACCTTGTTCTTAGATGAAAAAACTTGTAAGATTACCGTGCGTGACCTCGGATTTGGCGAATTTTTCCCGGCCACGGATTTTCATGAGGAGAAGATTATACATTTAGGAGGCAATGATGGGAAATTTAGTTCTTTGTCATGATAAGCACGCGTCGCATCCGTATGAAATCTCGCGGATACACTGTAAAATTTTTACCATTGAGGAGTTGTGCTATTATCTTTGCAACAACCTATATTTGATTGATTATACCATCATGAACGAGCAATTGTGCAACTGGCTGGGCGAGGAACTTAACATGGAGGCCTTGGCCGGACAGCTCCGGGACGTGATTCGTCTGCATGGATCCGTGGAAAAATTTGTGTTGACGATACTGAAATCGTCCAGGATTTATCGGGAGCCGGAGATGATTCGGATTCAGAATGTATTGGAACGGTTGAAGAGCCAGAAGGAAATTGAGCGGCAGAAGTACAAGGGGGACAATTTGCTGGAGAGCGGCGAGATTGAGGAAGCGATCCTGGTTTACCAGGGGATTTTGAACCAGGAGAAGGACGAGACCGTGGACGCGAAGTTTTACGGACGCATTTATGCCGGTCTGGGTGCCGCTTATGGAAAGCTGTTTTTGTATCAGGAATCGGCCAAGATGTATGACCGTGCCTATCAGATTTGTGAGGACAAGGCACTTTTAAAGCCTTATCTTTATGCATCCTCAAAGTATATGTCTTTGGAGGAATACCATATTCTGTTGACGAAGAATGAGGAATACGTGGAGGTCAACGCGCAGATGCGCGAGGAAGTCAATGCGCTGCGCCAGAGTGCTCAGATTGAGTACACGGACAGCGATACGATGATGGACAACTGGAAACGGCAGTACCGGAGGAGTCACATATGATGTAACAGTTCAGCCAGACCGCAAAAGGACGACAAATCATGCTTGCATGGATTTGGCGGACTGTCAGCGGTCTGAGGGAGCGCCCGTTCATGAGCAAAAAGAGCTGCGAATGCAGCGGAAAGCGCCTATAGGCGCGTTTTGCGAATGGGTGCGGCTGAACTGTTACATAGGTCAAAAGCAACTTAGTGCGAGATCGTTCTTTGAGATTAGCGGGGTCGAAGCATTTTCGGCCTCCTTTTTTGTGCACACGGGACAGAAAGGTGTATGTTGCTTACGTAGCCTGTCCCGGCGCGCGAGTAGGGAAGATAAATTTTCTCTACTCGATTGTGACTGATTGTGCTCTTTTGATAGAAAATGTCCGATATGGAATGTTTTGATGTCCGTTTTTGTACTCGTAATTGAGAGTCTTTATTCTTATAATCAAAGTAAGAGTCAAAGTCAAAAGTTGCTTGGCTTCCATCTGCTTGGCGGGAGCTGAGTTTGTCAGCAATCGACTTTTATTCATGGTTATGTTCGCGTTAGTAAACATGTCAGTTAGAAGGAGGAGAAGCAATTGAAAACAGAGTTTAAAAATACGCATAATCCAATTTTGCCGTTGGAGCATCATGTCCCGGATGGCGAGGCGCATGTGATGCCGGATGGAAAGCTCTATATTTATGGGAGCTATGATAATCGGGATGATGTATATTGCAGCGAGGAGTACCACGTAGTGTCTACGCCCGACATGGAAAATTGGACGGTTCATGAAACCGCGTTGAAAGGAGAGGAAATCCCGTGGTTTAACAATCCCGACGCGCCAAAATATCCTGGGATTGACTGGAGTCATCCGACTCCGTTCATCTTGAAAATGATGGAAAATGCAAATATGGATTCCATGATGGAGCAATTTGAGCAGCAGGAAGAGAAAAACAAGCCGGCACTTCTGTTTGCTCCGGACTGCATTTACAAGGACGGTAAATACTATCTGTATTTCTGCATGTCGGATGACAGCGAGGGAGTTGCCGTGTCAGAGTCCCCGGCAGGTCCCTTTAAAAATCCGCTACAGCTTCCCTGCGGAGGGATTGATCCCGCGATTTTCATTGACGATGACGGACAAGCGTACTATTATTGGGGGCAGTTGTTTGCCCATGCCGTAAAGTTAAACCCTGACATGACATCCTTTGAGGAAGAAAATATCGTTCACAATATCATTACGGAGGAGGAACACTGCTTCCATGAAGGGTCGTCCATGCGAAAAATCGGTGATACCTATTATTATGTCTATGCCAATATCGAGCATGGAAAACCGACCTCCTTGGGATATTCTACAAGCAAGTCGCCCCTGGGGCCGTTTACCTATCGGGGCGTGATTATTGACAATGCGCCTTGTGACCCTGCGAGTTGGAATAATCACGGTTCCATCGAGTGCGTGGACGGGCAGTGGTATGTTTTTTACCACCGCTGTAGCAGGGGTCGGGAATTGTATCGCAGACTCTGCATCGAGCCGATTAGCATATTGCCTGACGGGGCGATTCCGGAGGTAAAGATGACTTCCCAGGGACCGGGCAAGCCCTTCGGAGACGGAGAGACGATATATGGGTATCAGGCGTGCGAGGTGCACGGAAAGGCGTTTATCGGGATTAACGGGGAGGGAAGCGAGTACCTCTGCAATATAGCGGATGGCGATGAAGCCGTATTCCGCTACGTGAAAAGTGAGAACGGATTTTCCAAGGCCGTACTGCGGACGTTGGGAGAGGCTGAGGTTGAACTTTCTCTTGACGGTGAGGTTTTAGGAAGTGTAAAGATTCAGGAGGACGGAAAACATGAAATGCATTTCTCCAATCGACAAAAAGGTGGGAAAGAGCAAGAGATGGTATTAAAGTTTACGGCGGCAGAAGATTTTAAAGTAATCAGTGTTACTTTGTATGAATAAACCAAAAATACTCCGGGATGGCTCTGTCAATTAAGAACATCCCGGAGTATTTCACTTGTTTGAATTTCTGAATTCGGAAGGGCCTACACCATAGCATTTTTTAAAAATCTGCCGAAAATGTGTCGTGTTTGTGTACCCGGATTCGACGGCAACTTCCGAGATGGGGAGGGGCGTACTGCGAAGCAGGCGTGCGGCATGTTCCATACGAAGCTTCTGAATATTTTCAGAAAAGCTCATGCCGGTGTAATCATGGAGAATTCGGCTCATCTGGCGTTCGCTGTAGCTGAAAAAGGAAGACAATTCCCCCAGGGTAAGTGTCAGATAGTTGGCTTGCATGTAGTGCAGGATGTAGATGAAGTTTCCCTCCGACTTTGTGTTTCTTGGATTGGAAATAAATACATCCTGCTCATGATTCC
>CATLEQ010000210.1 GCA_949915905.1 uncultured Lachnospiraceae bacterium
ACGGTGTGTTTTTTCCGAATTTTTCCAGCATGTGGTTATAGCGCCCGCCCCGCACGATGGCGTCGCCCGTACCGTAGGTATATGCGCGGAACACAATGCCGCTATAATATCCATAGCTTCCGCTCATGCTCAAATCAAAAGTCACGTAATCCTCCACGCCGTAGGATTTTAAAATGTCATAAATCGTTTCCAAATGTATAACCGCGTTTTTGGCCGCCTCGTTTGGCGCGACCCTGCCCGCGTCGGCCAAAATTTCCGCTCCCCCGAGCAAGTCCGGCAAAAGACGAAATGCCTCCAACACCTCCGGGCTTGCCTTTTCTTCCAACAAAATCTCTTCCACCCCGAAATAATTGCGGTTGGCGATCAACGTGTAAATCTGTTCCGTTAATTCCGCAGAAAATCCGGCCGACTCCGTCAAGCTGTGAATGAAGTCCACATGTCCGATGTTTACCTGAAATTTTTCCAGGCCGACCGAGCGCAAACCGTCTATCACCATGGCAAGCATCTCGGCATCCGACTCCGGCGAATCCTCGCCGATCAGTTCCGCGCCAAGCTGCGTGCTTTCTTTCAAATGCCCCTTGTAGCTGGAATGATTGATAAACGTGTTTCCCGCATAACAAAGGCGAATCGGAAACGCCTCGTCCTCGAAAAGCGTCGCCGCCGCCCGGGCAATGGACGGGGTAAAGTCCGGCCGCAAGGCCAATGTGTTTCCCTCCCGGTCAAAAAACTTATAAAGCTCGCGCGTGGAAATCGAGCCGATTTCTTTGCGGAAAACGTCAAAAAATTCAAACGTCGGGGTCTGAATGTCCTGATATCCGTATAAATGCAGCATGTCCTGCAATTTTTTTGAAACGGCCAATTTACGCCTGCATTCCGTATGGCAGATATCTCTCACGCCCTCCGGCGTATGTAATTTTTGTTCCATTTATATTTCATTCCTTTCGCTTTATCACTCTACTACACTAAAAAGCCCAACCCATTATACGAAGTTTCCTGCCGAATGTCAATCCCTACTGTCCAAATCCTTCTGAAGATAATTCAAATAGGGAATGTAGGCATTATGTTTCCATGACACGAAATATTCGGCGAGAAGCTCCTCGAAGCGAAAGCTCTTCCTTCCGCCCTCCTGCGCCCGGTTCCAAAATTTCAGCATTTCCTGAAACTGCATGTAATACAGCACGTCCCGTCCGCTGAAATACAGTATCAGGAAGGAAACGCCGCCCTGCTTTTCGAATTTCTCCATGAACCGCACCTGGTGCTCATGAATATTTTGCAAGGGAAAGGTATCGGTGGCACATTCCTTGGCATCAAAGCAGACCGGGATTCCCTGCACCGCCCCGATATAGTCCACCGTGCTGATTTTGTCAAAGTACGCCAGCGTGATGTGGCGGTGTTCCTTGTCAATCTGCACCGGGGTAATCGGGGTGGGAATTTTTTGAATCAGTGCCAGTCCCTTTTCCTCATAATATTCATTGGTACGGTTTAGTAAATCTTCCAAGGTGGAGCCGCGAAGCCCCCTGGAATTCCATGTCCCCATTCTTTCACCTCGTAAATCAAGTCATTTACTTCCCTGCATGTCAGGAATCGAAATCCCTTCCCCGCTGCAGACCTCGCGAAACAGCGTCGGCACTTCGGCCGTGAACGTCCTGCCCGAGAGGTATGACAATGTCTGGTCCGTCTTTGGCATGACAAGCTCATAAGCATGCAGAAGCTGTGAGTTCAGACCGTATTTGTCACGATAACGGTCATTTATTTTTTTGTTTCCATATTTGTAGTCCCCGATAATCGGATGGCCGATGGAGGCAAGGTGCGCCCGAATCTGGTGCGGCTTTCCGGTAATCAGGTGTACCTTCAACAACGTGCTTTGCAAGGTATGCACATCCGGGTGCCCCGTGTCGGATGCGCTTCGCGCAAGCGTCCTCTCCGGGTTCGTCAAGGTATCTGAAACCGGCTGATATGCCGTCTGGATCCGATCGCCGCCCGCTATTTCCCGCTCAAAAACCTGCACCTTGTTTGTTTTCTCATTTTTTTTCAGCCACCCGTCGATGGTCTGCTCTTCTTCGACGCGGCCCGCCACGAGACAGAGATAATATTTTTCCACCGTGCGTTCCTTGAAAAAACGGCTCAGTTCCTGTAGTCCGGCAAGTGACTTTCCCGCCGCCAAAATCCCGCTCGTGTTACGATCCAGGCGATTGCAGACCGAGGGGCGGAAGGTGTCAAGTTCCTCCTTTTTTATCTGCCCCGTTTCAAGCAAATAGATGATCAAAAGTTCCACGGCGGACACGTCCGCCTCCTTTGATTTTTGGGACAAAAGCCCAACCGGCTTGTTAAAGAGCAAAATGTGCTCGTCCTCGTATAATATATCCGGTATCTGCCTGGAGCCTTCTTTGACAAGCCGTCCCTTTGGGGGATGAGCCATAAATTTTTCCATCGTTTCATCGGAAAGGAAAAACCGAACCACGTCCCCGGCTTCCACTTTCTCCGACCCACTCGCCTTTTTTCCATTCAGCGTAATATTTTTCTTGCGCAGCATCTTATAGAGGAACCCCTGCGGCGCAAGCCTGAGATACTTTGCCAGAAGCTTGTCAAAGCGCTGTCCGGCCTCGTTTTTTGTTACAACACGCTCCTGCATAAACGCCCCACTTTCTGCCGCCATGGACAATCCCGCGATACTCACGACAGATTTTATCTGCCATGAGTATAAATTACAACGAAATATTTAAAATCACGTTTGCAATCTGCCGTTCTTGTTCTTTGGGGGATTCTTTTCCTTCGACGGCCTTGTTCATCTTTTCCAGGCGGGAAAGGAAGTCCCCATACTGGTGAAGAAGCTGCATGTTCGTCTTTGAAAACTGGTTTTGGGCAAGAATCTCTTTCACGAATTTAACCGCGTAGGCGGTATCTACCTTGTCGCTGGAAGTGTAACCCAAAATCTTGTCCCCGGAAATGGCAATACATTCCACCGGCATGATTTTTTCCTTGCTCGTCAGCACGAGGTCGTATATCATCGTCAGGCTGGCACTTTTCTCCCGAATTTCCCGAACCAGACGCTTTTCCACGGAACGGTGCGGCAAGCGGGTAATGACCCCGACCAATGCCTTGCTTGCCGGAAGGCATCCGACCACGGCGACGACCGTCAAAAGATTCTGGTTGGAATGTGTCTGGCTGTATCCAAGCCAGAACAAGGCGGCCACGATGGCAAAATATATCACCGTCCGCAAAATTTCCATCTGCAATTTATATTCCAGGTATCCCGGCCTTCCTTTTTTCACCGCCTTACGGATGTGGAGCTTCTTTCTTATCATTGTCATCCATTTTTCCATCCATTTTTTCATCTTTCTCATTTCCTTTTCTTATGATGTCGTTCGCTTCGCGTCCGCGTTTCCTTCTGGCGTTCTTTCTCTTTTGCCATCTGCCGCGGGCGGATCAGGCATTTTTTATCAAACCCGATCAAGTCGGTGCGCCCCGCTTTCGTAAGTGCCTCCTTGACCAGTTGGTAATTCGCCGGGTTCCGGTATTGGATGAGCGCGCGTTGCATTGCCTTTTCATGGGGGGATTTCGGCACATAGACCTCCGTCATCGTCCGTGGATCCAGTCCCGTATAATACATACAAGTGGACAACGTGGAAGGGGTCGGATAAAAATCCTGCACCTGTTCCGGCATGTATCCCAAATCCCGGCAATATTCCGCCAGTTCGACGGCCTCCTTAAGTGTGGAACCGGGATGCGACGACATCAGGTAGGGAACCAAAAACTGTTTTTTCCCAAGCTTTTTGTTCATTTTGTCAAAAGCGGTTGCAAACCGCTCGTATACTTTGTTTTGCGGCTTTCCCATTTTCTGCAGCACCGCGTCCGACACGTGCTCCGGTGCCACCTTAAGTTGTCCGCTTATGTGGTGTTCGCACAATTCTCTTAAAAACGCCGGGCTTTTGTCGGCCAATAGATAGTCAAATCGAATTCCCGAGCGGATAAACACTTTTTTCACATTCGGGAGTGCACGTAAACTCCGCAAAATGTCAATATATTCGCCATGATCCGCCTTTAAATTCGGACATGGTTCGGGAAACAGGCACTGTTTTTTCGGACAGGCTCCCTTCTCTTTTTGCTTTTCACAGGCGGGATGCCGGAAGTTGGCCGTAGGTCCTCCCACGTCGTGGATATAGCCTTTAAAATCCGTGTCCTGGATGCACTTTTCGGCCTCTTTGATCAAAGAGTCCTTACTGCGCGTCTGCACGATTCGCCCCTGGTGAAAGGTCAGGGCGCAGAAACTGCAGCCGCCAAAGCACCCCCGGCTGCTTGTCAGGCTGAACTTGATTTCCGCGATGGCGGGAACCCCGCCCAGCTTCTGGTAGGACGGATGGTAGGTGCGCATATAGGGCAAATCATACACGTCATCCATCTCCGTCCGGGAAAGCGGTTTTGCCGGGGGATTTTGCACCACGTACAAATGCTCGCCATAACGCTCGGCCATTCGCTTCCCGCTGAAGGGATCCGTATTGCAGTACTGCGTGTAAAAGCTTCGCGCATACGTTTTCTTGTCCGCCTTCAATTCTTCAAAAGAAGGTAACA
Source organism: uncultured Lachnospiraceae bacterium (assembly GCA_949915905.1). Lineage (GTDB taxonomy): Bacteria > Bacillota > Clostridia > Lachnospirales > Lachnospiraceae > Schaedlerella. The sequence continues at coordinate 4,570 of CATLEQ010000210.1, forward strand.
AAAGCGCGTCATAGACCGCGTCCAGGCTCTTTACCTTCACCACCGTCCCGTCGATGTAGGTCAAGTCCTCCACGGGCAGTCCCGCGTCCAAGGCCTCGGCGATTTCCACGATGGAACGTTCTCCCATCCCGTAGGAAATGATGTCCGCGCCGGAATCCAGAAGGATCGAGCGTTTCACCTTGTCCGACCAATAGTCGTAATGTGCCATCCTCCGCAGGCTGGCCTCGATGCCGCCTAAAATGATCGGGGTATGCTTGTAGGTCTGGCGGATGAGGTTTCCATAGACGACGGCGGCGTAATCCGGCCGTTTTCCCGTTTCTCCGCCCGGCGTGTAGGCATCGGTGCTTCGCCTTTTCTTGGATACGCTGTAATGATTTACCATCGAGTCCATATTTCCCGCCGAAACCAAAAATCCCAGCCTCGGTTCTCCGTATATGGTGACACTCTCCTTATCCTTCCAGTCCGGCTGGGAAATGATGCCGACCTTGTAGCCGCGCGACTCCAAAAGGCGGCTTATGATGGCATGGCCGAAGGAAGGATGGTCTACATAGGCATCCCCTATCACATATACGAAATCCACTTGTTCCCAGCCCCGCTTTTGCATGTCCTCCCTGCACAAGGGCAAAAAGCCGGATGCATGTTCCTTCTCTTTTCTGGCCAACCTCTTCCCTCCCGTTCTGCCTTATCATTACTTTATCGGACGGTGCCGTGTGCCAGTGGCACACGTTTGGCACGAACCGAAGCGGCAGCGTAGAAGCGCACTGCCCCGCAACCGATGTTCTAAAGAATCGCGTCTTTGCCAAGCTTCTTATATTCTCCTGGTTCCAGGGAAGGGTCAAGCACAAGCTTCCCCATCCGAATGCGCTTCAAATACACGACTTCCTTTCCCACGGCCTCAAACATCCGCTTCACCTGGTGAAACCGTCCTTCCCGGATGGTCAGTTCGATTTCGGATTCTTCCGCCGAATGCAAAATGTCAAGCTTCGCCGGCAGTGTCTTTTTCTCGTCCCCGATGTCAACGCCTTCCGAAAAAAATACGACGTCATCTTCGGTCACCCTTCCTCGTACGCGTGCATAATACACCTTGTCCACATGCTTTTTGGGGGACAGCAATTGATGCGCCAACGCGCCGTCATTCGTAATCAAAAGCAGTCCTTCCGTGTCCCTGTCAAGCCGCCCGACCGGAAAGAGGTCACGTCTGTGTGCCTCCCCAATCAAATCCACCACGATTTTTTCCCGTTTGTCCTCGCTGGCGGAAATGATTCCCGCCGGCTTGTTCAGCATATAGTATTCAAATTCTTCGTAGACGAGTAAATTTCCGTTTACTGACACGCCGTCCTTTTCGCTGTCTATCTTTTGCTCCGCCTTACCTGCTTTTTCCCCGTTTACGCACACGAGCCCTTTCCCAATCAGTCGCCGAACTTCCGTGCGCGTGCCGACGCCCATGTCGGCAAGATATTTGTCCAGTCTGATTCTCATGCTTCTTCCTTTACGACATCCACCGCCAGCCCGGCAGATATTTATTTTTCAACACTTGTCCGGCAAGCTTGCCAAATCCTAGCGGATACCCGTCCACGCAGACAAGGTACCACCCCTTTTCCCTGGCGGACGTCATGTCGCCCACGTCCAGGGTCTCCCCTTTCAGATAACGGATGACCCGCTCGTCCGCAAGCGGAAAATCCAAGGTATGGGCGTACTCTTCCTTTTTTAGATACATGGCCAGGGCCTGGCTCGGTTCAAAGCGGTTTTTCTTCAGTTCCCCAAGCAACAACCCGGAACGAAGGAACCGGATGCCTTTTAAGTTTGGCAAATCTTTCGGCATGTAATAGACCCTGCCGTCGTAAATTGCAATCCGCCGCCTGTCAGGCTGCCAGGACAGCGCGTCCAAAAACATGCCAAGCTCATCGGGAAGTTTTGGATTTCCCGCCTCGCCGCCGGCCGTTCGCGCTCTGCCTGCAAACGCTTCCCCGCCCTTTTTCAGCAGTGCCAGGTAATGCCCCTCCCCGCGCATTCGATGGGGAAAGATGCGCACGGTTTTTTCAAGGCCACGAGTTTCGTCCCTGGCAAGTTCCGGCCTTCCGCTTGAAAACCCTTTGTACCCTTCCATCTCACAAATGTCAAATTCCGGGCAATT
>CATLEQ010000211.1 GCA_949915905.1 uncultured Lachnospiraceae bacterium
GGTATCCGCTATATTATGACGCGGTGAATGAAAAGGGGCTTTGCATGGCGGGGCTTAATTTCGTCGGCAACGCCGATTATAAGGATGAGTGTGAAGGGAAGGACAATATCACGCAGTTTGAATTTATCCCGTGGATTTTAAGCCAATGTGCGTCAGTCGCGGAAGCGAGGGTGCTACTTGCAAGAGTCAATTTGATTAAGCTATTGTTTAACGATGAACTGCCGGTTGCCCAATTGCATTGGATTATCGCGGACAAGGAGGAGGCCGTCACGGTGGAGTCCGTGAAGGACGGGCTTCATGTGCATGACAATCCGGTGGGCGTGTTGGCGAACAACCCGCCGTTTGACGCGCAGATGTTCGCGTTAAATAATTATATGCATTTGTCGACGAAGAATCCGAAGAATCACTTTTCGGACAAGCTCCCACTTCATGCCTACAGCCGGGGCATGGGCGGGATAGGGCTGCCGGGCGACTTGTCCTCACAGTCGCGTTTCGTGCGCGCGGCATTCGTGAAACAAAATTCGATTTCGGAAGACACGGAGGAGGCGAGCGTCAGCCAGTTCTTTCATATTTTAAACTCCGTGGACCAGCAGCGGGGATGCTGCGAACTGGACGGGGGAAAGTACGAGATTACGATTTACACGTCGTGTTGTAACGCGCAAAAGGGCATTTATTATTATACTACCTATGACAACCATCAAATCGCGGCGGTGGACATGCATAAGGAGGAACTTGGTGGTTCTGCGCTGGTACGTTACCCGTTGATTTGCGGAGAGCAGATTCATTATCAGAATTAAAATGTTGTGAAAGTCCCGGATAGTGTCAAAATGATGGAGGAATTGTAGTGTTCATTTTTAATTACCTCCAAAATAAAAGTTATGGGATCCTTTATAGGAATTTTTGTTTTTAAGATTCGTCATGGTTGGCCGCGAAGGATGCGTCGAAAAACGACATCAGACCATGGGACAGCATCTGTCCTATGGTCTCGGCCATATATTTGATATCCCCCGTGAAATCGCTGCGGCTGCATTCTTTTTGCAACTCGGAAAGGGCACCCGTCATAAGCAAAAAAATCCAATATGTCTGTTCTGCGTCAAGCCCCAGCTCCATCCACCGCTTGGCGGCCTTTTGGTGCGACTGCATCAGAACCTCGGCGAAGGCATTGGGGGAGGCGTTCTTATTGTGCAGTATGCAAGTGAGTTCGGGACGGGAATGAACCGTACGCAAAACATTTTCTACAAAGTTGATGATATAAAGGCCTTGCGGGTCGTCTAAAATCACGTTGTCCGGGCGAAGCAAAAGCAGTTGCTTTACGGCCTCCTCTTCCAATTCCCGTTGCAGGGCGAAGATGTCCTGGTAATGCAAATAAAATGTGCCCCGGTTGATGTCGGCTTGCCGGCAGAGTTCCTTGATGGTCACCCCGCGGTCGGGGTTGGCGAGCAGCAGGGAAATGTAAGTTTTTTTGATGATTTCTTCCGTATATTTGGTCTTGCGGTTTTCCTTCATTGCGGCGGCCTCCTATGGCCAGCGTCTTGTCCCGTTTTGCTGAAAGTCAATGGGACAAGACACTAGACAAAAATTTGTTTCGTGTTCATTTCGTGACGCATTCTCTGGAAGTGTTTATTGTAATATGATTTCCCACATTATATAATAGAAACAAAGAAAAATCAACATAGTGTTCATTGCAGAGGAGGAAATGAAAATGGGAGCAAAGTACGAGGCCGTATTTTCCCCGGTGCAAATCGGTTCGCTCACGGTGAAAAACCGTGTGATGATTGCGCCGATGGAAGGGACGGAGATGGTGGACTGGCTGGCGGGCTGCAAGTTCAATGACAAGGTTCATGACTATTACATTGAGAGGGCGCGGGACGGAGTGGGACTCATCGTGCCGGGCATGGTGCCGATTCGCAGCATGATTCGGAACAAGTGGCTGCACAAAAATCCGAAGGTATTTGAACCGGTGAAGCCGCTTATGGATGAGATTCACCAGTATGGGACGAAAGTATTTTTCCAGTTGGGCATTTTTGCCGGGCGCAATTTTACGATGCCCACGCAGACGGCAAAGCTGGTGGATAACAAGGTGCTGGGATTCCTCGCAAAACCGCTGATTAACATGAATGACAACCTGGTGTCCGCGGACGAAGGCGTGCCGAATGTCTTCATGCCGGAGTACAAGTGCCGGGCACTCAAGACGGAGGAAGTGGAGGAAATGGTAAGGGCTTACGCCCAGTGCGCGCTTCTCTGTAAAAATGCCGGTGCCGACGGCGTGGAGGTTCACGCGGTACATGAGGGATATTTGATGGATCAGTTTACGTTGCCATATTGCAATCATCGGACGGACAAATACGGCGGCAGCTTCGAGAATCGCTACCGCTTCCCGGTGGAAGTGATACGAGCCATCAAAGAGACTTGCGGGGAGGATTACCCGGTATCCTTGCGTTATAGCGTGACGAGTAAGACGATTGGCTTCAACGTGGGCGCCGTGCCGGGGGAAGAATTTACGGAAGCCGGACGGACGATGGAAGAAAGCGAAAAGGCGATTAAGCTTTTGGAAGAGGCGGGCGTGGACATGTTCAGTTGCGACAATGGCACCTATGATGCCTGGTTCTGGGCGCATCCGCCGGTATATATGCCGTTGAATTGCAATTTGGAGGATGTAAGGCATATCAGCAAATTTACGACGAAGCCGGTGTATTGTGCCGGAAGAATGCAGATGGAGACGGCGGAAGAGGCCATCGCGGCGGGAGACATCGCGGGCGTGGCCATCGGGCGGCAGTTCTTGTGTGACGAGTCGTTTTTGACCAAGGTGCGCGACGGGCGCGAAGAGGACGTTCGCCCATGTATTTCCTGCCATAGCGGATGTCTGCCGGTGGCGACCTACAAAGGGGCGGGCGTGGAAATGGACATGGCGGAGCACTCCGACCCGAGAATGTGCGCGCTCAATCCACGGACATTTTGCGAGAAAAAGTATGCGGTGGTTCCGGCCGCCAATCCGAAAAAGATTGCGGTCGTCGGAGGCGGCATCGGCGGCATGGAGACGGCCATCCAGGCGGCAAAGCGTGGCCACAAGGTGGACTTGTATGAGAAGTCGGATAGCTTGGGCGGCGCATTTATCCCGGCCGCGTCACTTTCCTTCAAGGAAAAAGACAAGGAACTGCTTGCGTGGTATGAGAGGGAATTATCAAAAACGGACGTGACCGTTCATATGAACACGGAAGTGAAAGATTTGGACGGCCTTGGCGCGGACGAAATCGTGATTGCCACCGGCGCGAAATCGCCGAGGAGGTTGCAGATTCCGGGCGCGGAGAAAGCGATTGACGCGATTACTTATCTGATGAATCAAGAGCAGGTAGGACAGAAGGTCGCGGTCATCGGCGGAGGACTGACGGGCTGTGAGATTGCCTATGAGCTGGCATTGCAGGGAAAAGAACCTGTCATTGTGGAAATGCTGGATGACCTGGTGAAGGTGAAAGGGGTCTGCGTAGCCAACTCCGGCATGCTCCGTGAGTTGATGCGTTATTATAAAGTGCCGGTATATCTGGAGAGCAAGACGAAGGAAATCAAGGACGGCAGCGTCGTGCTGGAGACAAAGGACGGCGAGGTGGAAGTCGCGGTGGACAGCGTGATTACCTCCATCGGTTATATCGCGGGCAGCCCGTTCGACGACAAGGCGGGCGAGCATGTACATATCATCGGCGACGCGGCCAAGGTGGGGAACCTAAAGAGCGTGATTTGGGGAGCCAATGACCTGGTAGTAAAATTATAACCGAAAGAAATTTGAATGGCAGTTGCGAAAAGCGGCTGCCATTTTGTCGAATAGCCATTTCGCTTATAGGGAATGGCTATTCGTAAATGCAACGATTGCAAAATCCAGCAAAAAATTTGTTGTCTTTGAATGTCACTTGTGCTAATATTACTTCAAAGCATATTTTCTCGTTAGAACAAGTCCGAAGTTTTTGTCTTCGTCGGGAACTGACACGGTTTATTTTTGTTGGTTTCTTAATTCAAAAATCAGAAAATCCATGCTTTTAAACACACCATAAAAACAAAAGCAGGAGATTCTGAGATGTGACCGCTTTGTCTTGATCTGCGGAGCGTGCGTTTTATCGCACGGTTTTTGGCCGATAGAGTAACGACTCTGATAAGGTGTTTAGTTCATTACAACGATTCTCCTGCCATATGCAAAAGGAGGAGAATGCATGAAGAGGACACAAAAAACAAAGGAAACCATTGGGATGCAGAAGTATTCCAGCGGTGAAATGGCAGTAATCGGGACAAGGAAAGCAAAGAATGCGGTGAAAGCAAACAAAGCGGTCGGTTCGAAGAAAAGACGAAAGTCAAAAGGCGGAAAGAAAATGACAAAGTCGCCTAGGGTGAAGCGAAACTACAAGGACTCGATGTTTCGGATGCTTTTTACGGACAAGGAAAATCTCCTAAGTTTGTACAACGCGATAAACGGGACGAATTACACGAGCGCGGAGGATTTGGAGATTAACACGCTGGAAAACGTTATTTACATGGGATACAAGAACGATATTTCTTTTGTGATTGACTTCCAGCTCCACTTGTACGAACACCAGGCGAGCATCAATCCGAACATGCCGCTCCGGGATTTGTTTTATGCTTCGGAAATCCTGCAAGGAATCACGAAGAATGAAGACCTATACAGTTCCGCGCTGAAGAAGATACCAACCCCGAAGTTCATGGTATTTTATAACGGGGTGGAGGAAATGCCGGAACGTTGGGAACTTCGGTTGTCCGATGCATTTCTGCAGCCGCAAGAGCAGCCGGAGCTGGAACTGGTCGTGACGGTTTTAAACATTAATCTGGGAAAGAACAAGGAGCTGATGGATGCCTGCAAGGTGCTGAGGGACTATGCAGTTTTTGTCCAGAGATGCGGGATTATGCAAAAAAGATGACGTTGGAGGACGCGGCGGAACAGACAATCGAGGAGTGCCTAAGCGAGGACGTTCTTGCCGAGTTTTTGAAAAAACATAGGGCGGAGGCGAAAAACATGTGTCGATGTCTATACGAATACGATGAGGAAAAACACATACGTGAGGAACGAAAGCTTGCCCGGGAATCCGGCTGGAAAGACGGGGAACAATTTAAATTGGTATCTCTGGTTTTAAAAAAGTTGAAGAAAAATTGTGACATAGCAGACATTGCCGAGATGTTGGAGGAGGATGAACATGTTATCCGAAGAATCTGTGAGGTGGCCAAAGTATATGCACCCGATTATGACGTAGAAAAGATGAAGAAGCATTTGGATGAATTATGAAATGGCAATCAGTTTGAAGAGAAGGTGGATCAAAAAGGATTCGCCTTCTTTTTTTGGTTTTAAAAATGATGTGATAAAATATTTGATATCGATTTTATGATATGGAATGTTTTTACAAAACGAGGAGGATGTTATGGAAGAAAAACAGATTTACGGCTATATTCGCGTGTCGAGCCGTGATCAAAACGAGGCCAGGCAAGTGGCGGCATTATCCGCATGTGAAATTCCGAAGAAAAATCTTTTTATGGATAAGCGAAGCGGAAAAAATTTTGACCGTCCGGCATATAAGGCGTTGATGAAAAAACTGCAGCCCGGGGATTTGCTTATTGTCATGAGCATCGACCGGCTTGGGCGAAATTATGAGGAAATTTTGCGGCAATGGAGAATCATTACAAAAGAAATCCATGCGGATATCCGGGTGTTGGACATGCCGCTTTTGGACACGAGCGTCCACCGTGATTTGACGGGAACGTTGATTTCGGATATCGTGCTTCAGCTTTTGTCCTATGTCGCGCAGAACGAACGGGAAAATATCAGGCGGCGGCAAAGAGAGGGAATCGAGGCGGCGAAGTCAAGAGGCGTTCAATTTGGACGCAGGCCAATGGAAGTGACGGAAGAATTTGACAAGCAGATGGAAATGTGGAGCCAAGGACAAATTTCCGCCCGGGGCGCAGCCAGAAATCTGGGCATTTCCCATCAAACTTTCCTAAGAAGGGTAAAAAATAAGCCCGCCTACACGGAATGTATGGCGGAACGTTGTGGAAAGGATTCCAAAAAAGAAAAGGCTGGTTCGTAAAGTGTACTTTTTGAACCAGACCAATAAAATCTTATTTTTACTACATATCATCTTACATTTTCTATTATCGGCAAAATTCCGTTGGAATTAAGTTGTTTTTGTGAAAAAAATTATTTTTTTCTGTTGGTTCAAAAAGTACACTTTCTGAACCGGGATGCCGGTGGACACCGTTATTTTACTGGTCGAGGTCGTGCCGATAGGCATCGTCATTTTATTGGTCGGGGGGCATGCCGGCAGGCATCGTTACCATATCGGTCGGAGACCGTACGGCAGAGGGAGTACCCCTCATAAATAGCAACAAGGAGGTTTCTATTATGCTTTCATTGCAGATGAAGTCAGGAGAGTATGTCACCATCGGGGAAAACGTGGTGGTGCAGGTGTTTAAGGAGTCAGGACCTCAGTTCCGTATCTCCATCAAGGCACCAAAGGAAGTTTCGATTATGCGGGGAAAGGTATTGGAGCGCGACGGAGAGCAGCGTCCCGAAGGGCTGTTAGACCGAAAGCCGAAACGTTCGCCATCGGATAAGAAACGCTACGCGCAATATCTCCAGAAGGTGGAAAAGCGGCAGGAGGATTATCACA
>CATLEQ010000212.1 GCA_949915905.1 uncultured Lachnospiraceae bacterium
CATCCTGAGCCAGGATCAAACTCTCGTTAAAAGTTCTTTCCGGTCAAGAATCGCTGCACGCTTTTCTTTTCCCTTTTTACTGTTCTTGCCACTTCTTCCAAAGTGGCGGGTGTCCGCTCGTCCTTCCATAACCGGAAGAACTCGCTGTTCCCAAAAATTCTCTTTCAGAAATTTTCAAGGATTGTTGTTGTCTATTGTTCAGTTGTCAAGGTTCGTTTTGTTGCTGTTTCTTGCGACAGCTTGTTTATGTTACCACAGCCATTTTGCTTTGTCAAGAATTTTTTCAAAAATTTTTTATCTTTTTTTTATTCTTGTTTTTAGCACTATATTTTGTGGTTTTCTCGGTGTACATAACACAATTCTCTCTTGAGAATCAAAAACTACCGGTTCCCCAGTAGTTTTTCATACACCGAACGGAGAAGGAGGGATTTGAACCCTCGCGCCGGTCACCCGACCTACACCCTTAGCAGGGGCGCCTCTTCAGCCTCTTGAGTACTTCTCCTGATTCTGAATAATACCCGTATTTCTTACGGGACAATATATAATTTACGCAACTGCGCATTGATTATTATACTAAACGATTTTCCCAATGTCAACCAGTATTTTTATTTTTTTACAAAAACCTCCCTATTTTCGTCACGGTTCCGTCCGCGCCGGCGTGGTATTCAATTGCAATGGCCTCCATAACGTACTGCGGCTGATTTCCATCCGTTTTGCCGTCGCAAGATGATTTCCGCCGTCCTCATATAATACTCTTTTTATAATTTCCTGATTGATTTGTGCATTTCTCATAATCGAGTAGGGGGGACTTTTCCCCTACTTGTCGCGCCGGGGCAAGCTGCGTAAGCAACATATACCTTTCTGTCCTGTGTGCATAAAAAACCAGAACAATTCTGCCCTGGTCTTTACAACGCTTTATTAAATGAATTCAAAAAATGATTTCTTCTTTTTTCAATCACCGATTTTCGTGCTCCCGTATCGTCTTTTGTATGTTCTCCTGTACCAATGCCGCAATCTCGGTACTCTTCATCCCCTTATAGTCCTCATAATACATTGGTTTTAAGAAATGTACCTGCACCTTGACTTTCTTTATCGTGTTGGTGTCAAACGGCTTGAAGCAATCTATGAGTGCCACCGGAACGATTGGAGCCTTGGCGTTCATCGCCGCCTTGAAGCTGCCACCCTTGAACTCGCCCACGGTATTCCCGTTCCTAGAACGGGTTCCTTCTGGAAATATCACATAGTTCCTGCCCTTTTTCACTTCTTCCGTCACGGCAGCGATTACCTTCAAGGATTGCCTGATATTTTCCCGATCTATCATAAGAGACCTGGTGCAAGCAAAAACCTGCTTCAAGAACTGGATGTTTTCCACTTCCTTTTTGGCCACCACGGCAATGGGCCTGTCACACGCCTCGACGAGTGCCAGCACGTCATACAAGCCCTGGTGGTTTGGATAAAGCACGTACCCGCTTTTTTCAGGTAAATTTTCTTTTCCATGGATGTCAACGACGAGGTTTCCCCCCGTGTTGGCCATGTGGTCAATATATTTCAATAATTTATAATGCTCTTCCTCCGTGTATTTGTCCACATGGGAAGCATGGTACAAAAGCCGAAACCATGCGAACGGAACCCGCCAAAAATTTCTTAAAACCATCAATAAAATACGCTTCATTTTTCCACGTCCTTTTCTTTTCGGTATTCCAATGTCGCCGTCTCATAGAGGTTGTTCCCCTCGCAGTCTATCACCACGATGACCGGGAAGTTCTCAACGGTAAGCTTTCGAATCGCCTCCGTCCCCAAGTCGTCATAGGCGATTACTTCCGAACTCGTGATACATTTGGAAAGTAACGCGCCCGCTCCGCCCACTGCCGCGAAGTACACCGCAGAATTCCTTACCACCGCGTCTTTCACTTCCTGCGTGCGCTTTCCCTTGCCTATCATCGCGCCAAGTCCCAAGTCCAAAAGCTGCGGCGCGTATTTGTCCATCCTCCCCGCCGTGGTCGGGCCCGCCGAGCCAATCGGCCTCCCTTCACGAGCCGGGGACGGCCCCATGTAGTAAATCATTTCTCTGTCAATGTCAAATGGAAGTGGCTTTCCTTCCTGCAGCGTCTCTTGCATTCTTTTGTGCGCGGCATCCCGCGCCGTGTAAATGGTTCCACTAATGTAGACATAATCGCCCGCGTGCAGCGAACAGGCAATATCCTTTGAAATAGGTGTTGCAATCCTTTTTTCCATAATCTATATCTCCCTTACTATATGGCGATTTACATGGCAGCATATATTTACCGCTACCGGAAGTCCCGCGATATGCGTCGGGTAGGTGTCAATATTTACAGCCAAAGCCGTCGTGGTTCCGCCGAGGCCGCCCGGTCCGATGCCAAGCCGATTTATCTTTTCCAACAATTCCTTTTCCAATTCTTCTATATAAGGAATGTTTGAATGTACTCCCACTTCCCGCGTCAACGCCTCCTTGGCCATCAACGCACATTTTTCAAACGTGCCCCCAATGCCCACGCCTACCACCATCGGCGGGCAGGCATTCGACCCGGCATCCTCCACCGCCGAAAGAACCGCTTCCTTTACTCCCTCGATTCCCTGCGCCGGTTTCAACATGAACACGCGACTCATATTTTCACTGCCAAATCCCTTAGGAGCAACTTTTATCTTTACTTTGTCACCTTTTACAATCTTTGTATGAAGAATCGCCGGTGTATTGTCCTTCGTATTTTCCCGAATCAACGGGTCTTTCACTACGGATTTCCGCAAATATCCTTCCTGATAACCCTGGCGTACACCTTCGTTGACCGCGTCCTCAAGCAGGCCGCCTTCAAAATGGACGTCTTGTCCCACTTCCAAAAAAATGACCGCCATTCCCGTGTCCTGACATATCGGAATCATGTCTTCCCCGGCAATTTTAAGGTTCTCCTCCAATTGTGCAAGAATCTGCCTTCCAAGGGGAGACTCTTCCTCCCTCCCCGCCTTCTCAAGCGCCGCCTTCATGTCAGGTGAAAGAAAATGGTTCACCTCGATGCACATTTCCTTTATATTTTCTGTAATTTCCTCTACATTTATCGTCCTAAGCATGATAAAATTCCTTTCCAAATCACAAGCTGCCCGCCCTGGCGCGGCACTGAATTATAACAGAATTAGTATAACACGCTCAAAGTCAAAAAAAAAGAGCGTTCGCTCTTTTTTTTGTTAATCCGGCCGCTTGAACGGCTTCCCGTGAAAAAAACATCCGACTCACTTCCGCAATCTTGAGAAGTCCGTCACCGCCGAAAGCCGTGCTGCAACGGCGCGCAAGCCCTCCTCGTCTTCCTCGCTAAAGCGATCTCGCCTCGGGCTGTCGATGTCCAACACGCCTACCACCTCGCCACCGCAATGCAAGGGAACGACGATTTCCGACTCGGACGCGCAGTCACAAGCAATGTGCCCGGGAAATTCGTGGACGTTGGCAACCCGCAGGACTTCGTCCTTCACGAGCGCGGTGCCGCAGACGCCGCGTCCCGGCTGGATGCGGATACACGCCGTCTTTCCCTGAAACGGTCCCAAAAGAAGGCTTCCCTTGTCCAACAAATAAAATCCCGCCCAGTTTAAATCCTCCAACGCTTCATAGAGCAGCGCGGACACGTTCGAAAAAAGCGGCACAAAATCATTTTCCGTGTCGGCAAACGCCTGCACCTGCTCGACGAGCAACTTATAATCTACCGTGGTCATTTTTTGCCTCCCCGTCTATGACATTTTTTTATACAAATGATTTCCCAGCATCTGTATCAACTGGACAAATATAATCAGTATGACGGAGCAAATAACCAGATAATCCGTCTTATACTGCTGATAGCCAAAGCGAATTGCGATATCGCCGATTCCCCCGCCGCCGACGGTTCCCGCCATGGCGGAATATCCTACCAACGAAATAATTAAAAGCACGACACCGTTTAGCATTCGGGGAATGGATTCTTTTATATACACGTGAATCATAATCTGGAAATTGGACGCGCCAAATGAGCGCGCCGCCTCAATCACGCCCGGATTCGTTTCCCGCAGGCTCGTCTCAAATATCCGCGCGATAAAGGGAATCGCGGAAATCGTCAATGGCACGATGGCCGCCGTTGTCCCGATGGCCTTTCCTACAACCATCCTCGTAAACGGAATCAAGATGACCAATAGGATGATGAACGGAAAGCTACGGAACACGTTTACGATAAAACTCAATACTTCATATATAATGCGATTTGGCCGAAGGCCGTCCGGCGCGGTCAGCGTCAGCACGATGGCCGGCAAAAAGCCGAGAATGACGGAAAACAACGTTGACCAGAACACCATGTAAAGCGTCTGCATCAGCGCGTTGATGATAACGTCCGCCATGCTCGTGGTTGATAAAATTCCTCCCATGTTAACGCAATGCCTCCCATGTTACTTTTTTTTCATTTAAAAATGCAGAAACCCGCTCGAGGTCACTTTCTTTTATATTGATGACCAGACTTCCATAGACATTGGTGCGGAAGTCCTCGAGCTTTGCCCAGCAAATGGAAAAGTCCGTATCAAGGGCTCTCGCCATCTGGGTTACGACGGGATCCACGTTATTTTCATCATTGAAAAATAATTGAATATTGACACCCGTCTCGGGCAATTTCTCACTTCCCTCACGCAGGAAGTCTTTGATTTCCTGTTTTTCAGGCCTTACGAACAATTCCTCCGGCCGCCCCTCCGCAAGAACGCACCCCTGATTTAAAAAGGCGACGCGCTCACAGATTTGCTTCACGACTTCCATCTGGTGCGTAACCACGATAATCGTAATGCCAAGCTCCTGGTTAATCTTTTGCAAAAGAGCCAGGATTCCCTTTGTAATTTCCGGATCCAACGCGCTCGTGGCCTCGTCGCAGAGCAGGAACTGCGGATCCAAAACCAGCGCCCTCGCAATAGCAACCCTTTGCTTTTGCCCGCCCGAAAGCTCCCTCGGCTTCGCATGGAGCTTGTCCTCCAATCCGACCAGACGCACCAGCCCGAGTATTTTCTCCCGCGCCTCGTTCGTATTGGTGCGCATGCCCCAAAACTTCATGGGAAGCGCGACATTGTCGTAAACGTCCAGACGCTCCAAAAGATTAAAGCTCTGGAAAATCATCCCCATCCGCTTTTGCAAATGCCGAAGCGCGTCCTTGTCACGAACGGAAACGAGCGTCCCATCCACGGTGATTTCTCCGGAGTCATAAGGCTCCAATCCATTAATGCAACGTAGCAGCGTGGATTTTCCCGCGCCGCTCTGTCCGATGATGCCATATATTTTATGGTCTTCGATTGTAAGGGAAATCCCTTTCAGAACCTCCAGATTCTGAAAGGACTTCCTCACGTCATTTAATATTATCATATCACTCTTCCTCAATGAAGGATGCAATTACGGATCCTTTGTACGTGTCCTCGATATATTGCTTCACCTCGTCGGACTGGACGGCCTTAATCAAGGCCTGGGTCTTCTCCGAATCCTCGTCACCCTGGCGCACGACGATGAAGTTCGTCCGACGAATCGCAGCCTCATCGTCAAATTCCTCGATTTCCAACGCTGGATAATCTGACGGAAGGTCGGCTCCAAGCGCGTAGTTTCCATTTATCGCCGCCGCGTCCAAGTCCGGCAATGACAACGGCAGGTTCGCCGCCTCCAATGCAGTAATCTTGTATCCATGCGGGTTTGCTTCCTTGTCATTCGAGAGCGAGTCCGCCGTATAATTTTCATCTTTCCCATAATCCCCAGTAGAATTCAAAAGGCCTTTTTGAACCAAAAGCTGCAATCCGCGCTCCGCGTTGTCCGGGTCGTTGGGAATTCCAATTTCGGCCCCGTCCGGGATTTCCTCAATCGAGGAATATTTCTGTGAATAAATTCCCATCGGCTCGATATGCACGCCCGCCGCTGCCGCCAGATGAAGTCCGGCATCCTCGTTTTGCTGGTTCATGTAGCCAAGCGTCTGGAAATAGTTGGCATCCAGTTCCCCTGATTCAAGGGACGTGTTGGGCAACACGTAATCCTGAAATACCACGACCTCCAATTCCCAACCATCCTTAGCGAGCACGTCTTTTACGACATTTTCAAGAATGTCCGCATGCGGCACCGGATTGACGCCGACGGTGATCTTTTTGTCGTCACTTCCTGAACCCGATGACTTGTTTGCATCGTCTTCCTTCTGTACGTCACCTGAATCGTCCTTGGCCGGAGAGCCGCAGCCGGTGAACAACGCCGCCGTCAAAACGCCCGCCAACACAAGGCAAAATAGCTTTTTCAAAGTGTTTTTCTTCTTTTTCATAATTTTTCCTCCCATTCGTTTTACTTTTCTTTGACATCGCTGCCATGTGTGCTATTATAACGGCTTACATTGAAAATGACAAGTATATAAAAACGAGACTTGGTTATCGAAAAAATCGAATGTTACAATTTACGGCCTAACCGACCGTGGATTGTAACAAATCGAACGTTACTGTTATTCATGGCCTGCGGCCACAACAATAGCAATTGAATGTTATAAACTCAACTTTCCCAGCAGATATTTTCAAACAAAGCTTGTATAAATGCCGCCTGAGAGCTCATCCATTCGGTTACTTTACTTTTGACACGGACTGTGATATCTGCTGATAAAGCAGACATGTGCTC
>CATLEQ010000213.1 GCA_949915905.1 uncultured Lachnospiraceae bacterium
CATTACTCTGTTGAAACTGATTCAGATTTTGTGCATGCCCCCCGCTCCCTGACACTGATGTCAGCGTATACGTATCTCCATCACGGTCAAAATTAAGCGAATACCCGCTGATTTCCTTTTTTCCAAACTTCGTGCTCAGCTTGGTGGCAAACGGTGCCACCCCGATCATCGCCACCATCATCACAAGGCTTGCCAGCGAAATGATGGAGGTATTTTTAAAATAATCCAAGAACAAATACTGGTTCAGGGACTGAATGACGCCCGTGGCGGCAAAGATGCAGATGCTGATCAAAATAATCGAGAGGATTGCCCGGTCGCAACACACTTGCCTTACCGCCCCCCAAAGACTCGTGCCCTCCCCTTCCTTCTTGTTCGGAACATGAATCCGCTCCACCGACCACTTGTGGCACAAATAATAGCACAACAACGCCGCAAGTCCGAACACGATTGCCAGAATCGGAAAACGCGGTCCGTTGGCAATGTCATTTCCCTCCGCGTCCTTCGTGTAGACGAACAGCGGAATCACGATGCCGATGACCATGCCCGCAATTAACGCGCCGACACTGCGAAACGTCGAAAGGCTGGCCTTGTCTTTCGGATCCGGCGACAAAACCGCCGCCATCGCGCCGTACGGGATATTGATGCCCGTGTAACAAATCGATCCGTAAATCAAATACACCACCGTCACGTAGGCGATTTTCGCCCACATCGGCCATCCCTCGATAAAAATGTTGTAAATCAGCACGCTTGCCACCACGACCGGAATCGCGAAACGGCGAATCCAGGGACGGAAACGATCCCCGTTTTTATCCGTGTGCGTGTCGATGATGCGCCCCATCGCCGTGTCGGTAAACGCGTCCACGAACTTCGTGACCAAAAACATCGTCCCGATCACCGCCCCCGACACGCCCAGCACCTTGGTGTAAAACACCAATAAGTAGCTTTGCAGCATCATCAGTGTCAAGTCGTTGCCCATGTCGCCCAGGGCATAGCCAATCTTGTCCCGTAAGCCAAACTTTCTTGTTCCATTCTTTTCATTCATTCCTTTGCACTTCCTCTCTTTTTGATTTCCGCAGGCAATGAGCCAAACGGCTGCGAAGCAGACATTTTGCAAATGCCGCGAGGGTCATTTGCTTACGTCAAATATAGCACATTTTCACAAACGATTCTGGTATTTTCTTTGCATCTTTGTGTAAATTATGATAAAATGATACCAGGGTCGAAAAGTCATGTGTCAGTGCGGAGCAATTCGTGGTATCATGAAATCAGAAGAATTTTAATAAATGAAAAAAGGAACATAAATCATGAAGCAAAATCAATTGGAATCGGAAAAGGAAAAGTACATTCACAGCGATTATCATGAAGCATTGATTTTTGAGCGTTACGCTTGTCAGAAGAAGCTCATGACCGCGCTCGAACTGGGCGATGCCAAACAAGCCTACGGCATTTTACAATCACTCTGGGCCGACATCCGCACGGTCAACGCCCTTTACAGTCCCGAGCGGGAAAATTTTCACGTGCTCCACAACCAACTGGTCTCCATGAACACGTTCTGCTTGCTGTGCGCGATCAAGTCCGACCCGAACCCGCTCTACCTCCATGCCATCAGCCGGCATTATGACACCATGATAGAAAAGGCAACCTCGAAAGAAGACGCGGACATATTACTTAAAAACATGCTGGAAGATTACTGTTCTTTTTCCAATTATACGAAGCACGGGAAATACAGTGACGTGGTGCAGAAAGCCATCTGGCATATCACGGCCAGTCCCGAAAGCAAGCTGAACTTAGAAGACCTGGCACATGTCCTGGGGATTTCCCCCGCGGGGCTGTCACGAAAGTTCCATGCCGAAACCGGCCAGACGCTTTCGCAATACCACATTGCCTTCCGCATCCGCATGGCGAGACAATATTTGCGGGAAGGGGACTACTCCATCACCCAGGTCGCCCACCTTACCGGCTTCACCGATGCCAGCTATTTTTCGAAAGTATTTATGAAACATGTGGGAGAAAGCCCTTCCGCCTACTTACAAAGGGAGCAATGAACTCGATTCCCTTGCGGCGGCATTCCCTTTTTTCCGGCTTTTGCATGCATTCCCCTTTTAGTGTCTTTTGCATATAGTAAAAAGAAATCTAAATTATAAAGGTATGCAAAAACATGAAAGAATATGTGACATTATCATTAGAAACACATCTTTTTTTCGGAAGAATCATGAAAGAACATTCTTTTTTCCTGCTCGCGGGCTTTCCCTCGAAGGAAACCGAATTCATACGGCGCGCGGACCAGTTCCGGGAGGAATTTGAAGACGGGCTTAGAAGGACCGTGAAACTCGCGAACGGTATCGTAAGCGAGTCCGTCTTATGTTCCGGGGAAGTGGTGACGGAATTTACCCAAAAGGCGGAATGCCAGACCCAAAACCTGACGGGAATCCCGTTTGACATGAAGATTACCGAAGCGGAGGAACGGCTCCGCGCCGGAAACTGCGTCATGGTAAACAGGGAAATGGTTCATCATGTAAAAATGTTGAACCGGCAGATGCTTAGAAGCCTGAACGGCTTGATTTCATTTAAGGAAGAAATTCTGCGGGAAGTCACAAGATGCCGGCTTTACACGACAAACTATCCCTTACTGATCGAGCACGTTCTGAGGGAAGCAAAAATGTACCGGCAGATTCTGTCCGAGCTTGAAAACAGAGGGCGGATTTCCGTACCCGATTTGAGAAACCAGGAAATCTTCTGGAATCAAATCATGATGGAGCACGCGCAGTTCATTCGAGGGCTGTTAGACCCGACGGCGTGCGAACTGATTGAGACGGCCAATGAGTTTGCCGAGGACTATTGCCGTCTTCTGGAAGAGGCGAGAACACAAGACATGAGGGCAATGAACGCCCTGACTACCAAAACTTTGCAGACGACAAAACAATACCGGCAATTCAAGACGGCGGGAACCAAAGGCATCACGGGCTGCGAAATCCGTTCCATCATTCTTCCGCTTTTGGCAGACCATGTGCTCCGTGAGGCCAACCACTATCTGCGAATCCTGGAATATGCGCAGAAAGGTGGGCATTAATCATGGAATTATGCAAATATCCCAAGACGGGAAACATAAGGACCTTCCATATCGAGGCCATCCAAATTCCCATCGTCTACAACCGGTACGGGGACTATGACCCGGACGGACTGCTTTACGTGCTTGAGGAAGACGCGGAACGGATTCGCAGAGAAGCGTTACGAAATTTTCGGCAGGATACGCCGCAGCCGTATAAGGAAGTGCGGCCATTGGTAATCCGCGCCAACTTAGGAGACACCGTGAAGGTTCGTTTTCGAAATCGTCTGAATCGCAGACTTTCCATTCACGTGCAAGGGCTTTCTTATGGGGTCAATGGCTCGGACGGTGCCAGCGTGGGATACAATGACGACAGTACGACGTGCAACGAAATCTGGTATACCTGGTATGCCGACACGGAAGGCGTGTTCTTGTTCAACGACATGGCGGATCCCAGAAGCACCGAGGACGCGACCAACATCCACGGCTTGTTTGGAGCCATCATCGTAGAAGCACCGGAGTCGAAGTGGCTTGATCCGGAGACGGGAAACGAATTGAAAAGCGGATTGATGGCGGACATTTATACGCCGGGAAAACCGGCATTCCGAGAATACAGCGTCTTTTTCCATGACGAGTTGGAAATCTTAAACAAGGATGGCGAACAGCCGATAGATCCACATACCGGGCTTTTGTCATCGACAACGGCAATCAGCTACCGCTCGGAACCCATGCGCAACCGGATGCCGCATACACATGATCCGGCCGATTCTGCGGAGGACGTGTCCATGAGTTCCTGGGTATATGGCGATCCCGCGCCGCCAATCCTTTTCGCCTACGTCGGCGACCCGGCAAAGATACGTTTACTTCATGGCGGGGTGAAGGAAACGCACGTCTTTCACCTCCACAACCATCAGTGGCGGCTAGAACCGGACAATCCGGTTTCAACGATTCTCGATTCCATCACCATCAGCCCGCAGGAATGCTACACGCTGGATATTTTATATGGAGCCGGGAGCCTGAACCGGGTGATTGGGGACGTGATATTCCACTGCCACCTCTACCCCCATTTTATTGACGGGATGTGGACCTTGTGGCGGATTTATGACCGGCTTCAGGACGGAACCGGAAAGTTACCTGACGAAACGCCCATTGCTCCCCTCATGCCGTTGAAGGACAGAGAGCTTCCGCCAAAGAAAGACGCGCTGCATCCGGGGTATCCGAATTTTATAGAGGGCACGCCGGGTGAAAAGCCATTGTAGCCGCCCCTTGGCGTACTGCGGCCGAACGGGGAAGTGACGAGGGAGCCGACGCCGTTGGAAGCCGCCAATTTTGTAAAAGACGCGGTTCCCGGGGCATTATATACGGATACTTGTCCATGCTGTACAGATGAAAATGTAAAAGTATTTGAAATTGCCATGGTACAGGCGAAAATCACCTATAACCGCTATGGCTGGCATGATCCGCAGGGACGGTTTTTCGTTCTCAAGGAAAAACTGGAACGCCATGGCGGCCTGGAATGCTATATCCGTAAAGTGGAAAATCAGGAAATCAAGGTGGAACCACTGGTCATTCGCGCAAATGCGGGAGACTGTATTGAACTGCGTACCACGAACCTTCTGCCCGAGTTTATCGAGGCCAGCCCGTTCCAACCCAGAACCCGGACGGACATCGTGGGACATCACGTGCACCTGGTAAAATTTGACACCATTGTTTCCGACGGGGCCGCCAACGGCTGGAACAACATTGCGGGCGCGAGACGGTACGAGACATTGGTGGAGCGTTTTTTTGCAAACGAAGAGCTTCGGACGGTGTTCTTCCATGACCACCTTTTCGCCAACGTCCACCAACAGCACGGATTATTCGGGGCACTGATCATCGAAGAGGCGAAAGCCACGTTCCATGACCCGAAAAACGGGAAAGAACTGCACTCGGGAACACGGGCGGTCATCCGCAGAAGGGACGGCACCTCTTTCCGGGAATTTGCACTATTCGTCCACGATTTTGCCTTGCTTTTTGATAAAAACGGCGATCCGCTGAACCCGCCCGAAGTTCCCGGCTCGCATGACGATCCCGGGGTCATGGGGATTAACTACCGGTCGGAGCCGATGAAAGAACGCCTTTGCAAAAAAGAAGATCCGGCATATATTTTCAGTTCCTTCGTACACGGCGACCCGGCAACGCCAATTCTGGAAACCTATCCGGGAGACGAACTGATGATACGTTTGATTGACGGCGCACATGAGGAACAGCATTCCCTGAACATCACGGGCATGTCATGGCACAAGGAACCGGCCGATTTCAAGTCCCCCCTTGCCGCATCCCAGACGCTGGGGATATCGGAAGCGTTTAATTTGAACGTGACGGAAAACTACGGTGCCGGAGACTACCTTTATTATTTCGGCGGGATTGACGACGTCTGGCTCGGACTGTGGGGAATCCTGCGCGTCCACGGTAAATATGAGAAACACTTAAGGCCATTATGTCAAGGAAGGGAGCGGATTCACCCCCTTCCGCCTTGTCCGTCAAAAGACGACGTCGTCCGGCGTTACGAGGTCGTGGCCATACAAAAGAAGCTGATTTACAACAAATATGGCGACCATGATCCGAACGGCCTGGTATTCGTCCCCCTTAAGGACGCGGACGACGTGCTGGCGGGCAAATGCATGCCCAAGCCGTTGATTCTCCGGGCAAACGTAGGTGACTGGATTGAAGTCACCCTGCACAATGCATGGAATCCAAAACACCCGATTCCTTATTTTTCGTATCCGAGGGTTCCGTTAGATAAAGAGTACACGCCATCCATGAGGGCCTCCCTAAATCCGCAGTTCCTGCAATATGACCCGGTTCGCGATTCCGGCATCAACGTGGGGTATAATGAAATGGAGCAGACGGTGGGAGTCGGTGAAAGCAAGCGGTATCTCTGGCACGCGGACCAGGAATATGGCGCCTGTATCCTGCAGTCCTTCGGGGACATGCGAAACCACCGTTATCATGGATTGTTCGGAGCCATCATCGTGGAACCGCCGGGAGCGGAATGGTACCGTAACTTTACCAGAAAAAAAGATGACTTTGCCGAACAGGCGGTAATCACGGCACCCGGAGTGGAGAGTTTCCGGGAATACGTCCTATTCATTCAAAATGGAATCCGCCTGCTTGACGCAAAAGGCAACTTAATCCAAACCGCGGCCGCAGACGACGGGGAACCGGTGGACGCGGAAGACACGGGAGAAAAAGGCTACAATTACCGTTCCGAGCGTTTTGCCAACCGGCTTGCCAGAGATCCCAGAACGTGGAAAGTATTCAGCAGCAAGATCCATGGTGATCCGGCCACTCCCGTATGGAAGGCATACCCTGGCGACCGGGTCATCTTTCGAACCATGATGCCCGCGGATAAGCCCAGAAATACGTCCATCGCGATTCATGACCATTTATGGCGGGAACAATCCCAGGATCCTTTTTCCAGGATCATCCCCTTGCAGGGCGGAATCAGCATTGGAAACAAGTTCGACATCGAGCTTCAAGACGGTGCCGGATGCCCCGGGGATTATCTCTACCGTTCGGGCAGTTTTGCCTGGGACGTGGAATC
>CATLEQ010000214.1 GCA_949915905.1 uncultured Lachnospiraceae bacterium
CTCCCCCTCGCGCTTGTCAGTCCGCCGCCAAGAAGCGGCTTGATTTGAAATTCTTTATAACCGGCCTTGGTGGCTTCGATTCCGGCAATGCGCTGGTAGAGGAAGGCTCCGACCGAGCCGCTTGCGTAGTGGTTGTAAGAAATCATCGTGTCGGTTCCGTCGTCCCCAATCGGGCACACGCCGTTTTCATCAAGGCCGTCCCAGCGTTCCCAGATGGTGGTCGCCCCGGCTTTGACCTCATAGAGCCAGGACGGGCATTTCGTATTCAGCAGCATTTGGAACGCGGTGTCCGCATGACCATTGTCCGCAAGGGCAAAAAGGATGTAAGGCGTGCCGGGAAAACCCGTGCCGATGCGGTAGTCGTTTTTCTTTACCAATTCCGCCAGATTTTCCGCAGCCGCGTGGCGCACCTCTTCCGGAAACATTTGAAATTGCAGGGGCAGGACGTAGGCGGTCTGGAACTCTTCCATCATCTTGCCGTTCTCGTCGGTGAACACGGAGCAGTAGGCATCCGCCACATGGCTGCTTAAATCTTTATAATAAGAAGCATCTTTCGCTTCACCGAGGATTTCGGCCACTTTGGCGGTAAGCGCGCTGGTGTGGCAGAGGCTTGCGGTCGCAGTCCATTTGCTGCGCTTTTGCCATTGTGACATCTGCAGTACGTCAGGAGCCACCCAGTCGCCAAAATGAAAGACGGAAGGCGTGTTCCAGATGTAACGTTTTTTCCCGAAGCTAAAAAGCCCCGCCCAAAATTTGCAGGCATCGACATATTTTTTTCATGACGGGATACATTTTTTCCAAAATGCTCACGTCACCCCGCGCCTGATATTCCGCCCAGGGTACCAGGACGCATGCGTCGCCCCAAAAATCGATGGCCATGGCGGGCATGGTGGCCGGAAAACCATGGCCTTGCGAGGGGATGCTATTGAAGCCACGATTTATAAGAGGTAAATCCGGGGGCGAAATATTGTTTCCCTACTTTTTGGCCGTTTAACGTCAGTTCGTAAATTCCAAGGGCGGTGGCGTACAATCTGGCCGAGGCGACGAGCTTTTTCAGGAGAATCCGCCTGCGGAAAGTCATGGGGACGGGCGAGACCTTTTTCTTCGTGAAATGATACGCCGCGTCGCTGATCCATGCCGCCTGCCAGGGCAGTCCCATGCGGCCGGTTTCAAAGGTAAGTTCGGCGGCGGCCGTTTCGCCGTTTGTGGCCGTGGCGTTCAAATAGGCCGTATAAGTGGTGAATGGTGTGAGTGCCTGTCCGCCGTAAGGGATGGCAATCTGATTCGTCGTCTCTATTTGCCAGCCGCCAACCGACAATGTGGCATGTTTCAAAGCCGTATGGTTCTTGTCACTTGACAAGGAAAAAGAAAAACGGGGGGATGCCTCGTCCGTGATACATCCGTTTTCCTGATTTTCAACTGTAAAGCGTGAAATAATCAACATAAATAGTCCCCCTTATTGCTATTTGCGGCCAGGCAGAAATGGATAAGTTGACCGCGAGTCGTAGCAACCCCTTTCTTTTTATAAACTGAGAGAATTATATCGAAAGAAAAAGAGGGTATCAAGACTGTTTGCATAATCCGTCGTTTTTGGAGCGTGAACTGTAATTTTAAGTCATAAAATTGGGTTTTCGTTGTTTTTTGGGAGCAGAAGAGGTATAATGTCCACGTAAGCAATGAGCAGTGCGAAAAATCAGGGAGAAGACTGCATGTGCTTGCACATAAGCAGTCTTCTCCCTGATTTTTCATAGGGCGAAAGCCCGTGAGCGAGAGGGTGCGAAGCAGCATCGAGCGCGCACTGCGAAAGGAAGAAAGGCGGGGCGGCTTTATGAAAATATTTGTAAAAGTATTAACGTGTATCGTGGTGGGCTATTTGTTTGGCAGTATCAGTCCGTCTTATATTTTGTCAAGAGTGAATGGAAAGGATTTGCGCGAGGAGGGTTCGGGCAATTTGGGCGCGACGAATACATACCTGCATCTGGGAAAAATGTGGGGCGTGATGGTGCTCATTCTCGACCTTGCCAAGACGTTGGTGGCGATGGAAGTGATGATTCGGGTGTTTGCCGAGTTGAGGCTGGCCGGAGTCATTACGGGATGCGCGACGATTATTGGCCACATGTTTCCGTTTTACCTGGATTTCAAGGGGGGCAAGGGGCTTGCGTGCCTGGCGGCGACGATGATGAGACTGGACTTTCCCTTTTTCTTATTCATGTTGACAACGTCGCTGATTTTGATTACGGTTGTAAACTGGGGTGTGGCCTCGGCGTTTTATGCGTCTATCGCATTTCCCGTTTGGTATAGTGTTAAAATGAGAAGTCTGGCATGTTTTTTCATTATGGCGGTGACAAGTGCCTGCATTTTATGGAAACATAAAGGGAATTTAAAGAAAATTCAGGAGGGTGAGGAGCTCTCCGTCAAAGATTTTTTTAAAAAGCATCAGAAAGAGTAAAAAAAATGAGTGACGAGTTTCGAAAAGGATTGAAGGACGGCGTGCCCATCGCGCTGGGCTATCTTTCAGTCAGCTTTAGCGTGGGAATTATGGCGGTATCCGGCGGGCTCTCTGTATTTCAGGGAGCCTTGATGAGTTTGACAAATGTGACGAGCGCGGGGCAGTTTGCCGGGATTCAGATTATCGCGGCGGGCGGGACGATTCTGGAGTTGATTTTGACGCAGTTCATTATCAATCTGCGTTATGCATTGATGAGTCTGTCGCTTTCGCAGAAATTGTCGGAAAAGATGACATTGTGGCAGAGGCTCGTGGTGGCATTTGCCAATACGGACGAGATATTTGCCGTGGCGATGAGCCATCAAAAGAGCCTGACATTTCCCTACATGGTCGGCCTGCAGAGTCTGCCGATACTTGGGTGGACGCTTGGCACCATCCTCGGGGCGGTGGCGGGCGGCATTTTGCCGAAGCCTCTGGGAAATGCATTGAGCGTGGCACTATATGGGATGTTTGTCGCCGTGGTGGTACCGGTGGCGAAAAAGGTGCGCCCGGTGCTAATCGTGGTCATCATTGCCGCGGTGCTAAGTTGTGTAATTTATTACGTTCCGATATTTTCGGGGATTTCGGCGGGAATATCCATCATCATTTGTACGGCGGTTGCCGCCGGTCTGGGTGCGGTATTGTTTCCGGTGGAGGAAGAAGGAGAGTAACATTTATGATTTACGTGTATATCGCGGTGATGGCAATCGTGACGTATCTGATACGGATGATTCCGCTGACCGTGTTTCGCAAGAAGATTGAAAATAAATATATCAAGTCGTTCCTTTATTACGTGCCGTATACTTGTCTGACGGCGATGACGCTCCCGGCGGTGTTTTATGCCACGGGAAGCCTGGCAAGCGCCGCCGCGGGGATGGCCGTGGCGATTATTCTCGCGCTGAAAGAACGCAGCCTGGTGACGGTGGCGGCGGGAGCGTGCGTGACCGTGTTCGTGGTGGAGCAGGTGCTGCATGTGATGGCATAAGTTCCTGCAAGGGATGAATGGAGATGATTGTTATGAAAATGATAGATTTTAATGGATATGAACAGAATCAAAGAATGTATGGCGGGACTGCCGGGAGAAAAATGGGAATTTCCTATGAGGGGAAGAATTATATCTTGAAATTTCCGGGAAACTTAAAAGAACAAGGAATGAAAAATATTCGGCTTAGCTATTCTAACAGTCCGGTGTGTGAATTTCTTGGCTCGCAGATCTATCGGATATTGGGATTCGAGGTGCATGAAACCATTCTTGGCGAGAGAAATGGCAAGGTGGTTGTTGCATGCGGTGATTTTCTGGAAGACGGAGAAATATTATATGAATTTGATAAAATTAAGGTGACGTTTGAACCGCATTTTTTAGATTCCAATGGAAATGAGACAAATGGAGTAGGTGTTGATTTATATGAAATCCTTATGACGATGCAGGAACATCCTTTTTTAAAGGACATCCAGGGCGTTCAAGAGCATTTTTGGAATATGTTCGTGGTGGATGCATTTCTTGGAAATCCGGATAGAAATAATAGTAATTGGGGAATCATTTTGGGAAAAGATGGGAAAAAGAAAATTGCGCCAATTTATGATAATGGGAATTGCTTGAATTGTAAATGGGACGAAGAAAAGATGAAGGATGTTTTGGCAAATGAAAAAAATGTGGAAATAGAGGCATATAAAGGGCGGAGGTGTATTTTTGAACTAGGAGGGAAGAAACTAAATCCATATCAGCTTATGGAGAGCATGGAATATGAGGAATGTTCGAAAGCGGTGACAAGAGTGGTTCCTAAGATGAAGAATGCACATACGGAGATCGATGAGTTGATAAAAGAAATCCCGGTTTTATCCGACGTGCAGAAAGAATTTTATCGTGCGCTCATAAAATGCAGATATGACAAAGTTTTCATTCCCCTTTATAAAAAAATCATGGAAAAGAGAGGTGCGGATGATGTATATTGACCATACGATTGTGATACCGGAGGATTTCCCGGAGGGGCTCAAGAGAGACTTTGCGGAATTGCAGGAATATTATGATGCGGGGGACTGGCTGCAGTTTGACCTGCTTTTCGAAGCCGTGGAGGCGAGTGTCAAGGCATATTACCTGGCGGGAAAAATCAGCCGCGAGGAATTAAACCTTGTTTTTTGCAGGTACGGAATCGCATAAAACTGAATTTGGAAAGATTTTTAGGAAAAAGAGTCCGGAAGAACGAAAGGAAAGACGTTCTTCCAGACTCTTTTTTACGTGAATCATTGGCAGCATGAAGCGGGCATCCAGATGCCGGTATCCATGCGGCACAATTTTTCCAAAGAGTTTAAAAAGCTGCCTAATAATTCCTTCGTGATATTTTCTGCTATGTTCATAAGTTTTTTCATTGTAATATCCTCCGTCTTCTTTTTTTAGTTTCAAGCAGTTGTGCTTTACTTGATGATTGAAGTTTACCGGGAAAGAATTAGTGAAATGTTTTTGGAATGTTAAAGAAATATGAATTTGAAAAAAGACGTGGAATTTTAGAAACCGCTCATTTATCATGGGTGAATAAACTGCGGCACCGAACTTTAAACGGTGCCGCCGGTTTTTAAATATAGGATAAATAAATTCAGCAGTTGTTCTGCTCGTCGTTTGATATTTTCCTCTTCGAGTTTAAAATGTTCGTCATCCATCAGTCCGATTTGCCGAATGAATGCGACATTTATGCCCATGATAAAATCGAGCGCGTCATCCGTGGAAATGGAGTCGGAAATCAAATTTTGCGATTGTGCCTTTTCCAGCAATCGTTCCAGAAAATGTCTCATCTGCGAGGCATATGTCCAAAATGCCGACTGTTCTTCTGCAGGACGTGGCTTGTTGCGCAAGTATGCCTCGAAAAGTGCAAGCAACGTCACGCGTTCCCGGTTTTTAAACACATTTCGATAAAGTGCCCGGTGAAAATCCGAAAAAAGGGTCAGTGGATTGTCATCGGATGCAAATCCGGAAAGAGAGGGCTTTTGCGTTTCGAGAATGCGTTCTTGCAATGCCAGCGCGATGTCCTCGCTGTTTTTAAAATATTTGTACAATGTCA
This sequence comes from uncultured Lachnospiraceae bacterium, assembly GCA_949915905.1. Lineage (GTDB taxonomy): Bacteria > Bacillota > Clostridia > Lachnospirales > Lachnospiraceae > Schaedlerella. The sequence goes on from CATLEQ010000214.1 coordinate 5,539, forward strand.
CCGTGGAAATGTCCAGTTTGCGTGCAAGCTGCTGGATGTTGAAGTCATTCATTCCTTGCTGTAAAATCATGTCCCGGGCGGCATCTAAAATGTCATTTCGCCTCTTCTGGCGTATCTGTTCAAAATAAGCTGTCTTGTCCATTATCCTTCACCATCATCATTTTACTGTAAAAGTCCCTTCGGGGGATGCGCACTTCGCGCCTAGGGAAGATGACTGCTGACGCAGCCTCGCTTCGGTGCGCGAGTCCGGCTTGCCGGACTCTTTGTCCATATAGATTAAGTATAACAGCTTTTTGAAAATTTGGCAAAGATTTTTCACGGAGGAACGGAATTGAGAGTGTGGAAAGAGACATTGAAAAAATCAACGAGGGAGACGGAAAGTCCGGTGATGAGTGCCTTAAAAAATTTACCTTTACAAGATATTTTTGTTTTCTGTTTGTGGCATTTATGTTATACTCATAGAAAAACAAAGGTGGTGAAGTGCTGTTGAAAATATATTTTGACATTTGCGGAAATGCTTGCTTCGAAAGGAATAAAAACATATGATGCTCTACACATTTCGTGTGCCGTGGCTGCCCATTGCGAATATTATTTAACAACGGACAGAAAATTATTAAATACGTCAATACCTGAAATAAAAATTGTCAGTCCAATTATTTTTGTAAATGAAATGGAGGGATAACATGAAAACGGATACGGTTGTCAAGCAGGAAGGGATGGATGCCCTGATTTCGAAATTAGGCTATGTAGATGCGGAAAGATTTATTGTTTTAATTACCAGAGAGCCTTTTAATTATACAAAATGGCGCGAACAGCATTTGGATGAAGGACTTAGTGTTCGTCAGCTCAGTAAAAAGGCAATGGAGTATGCAAAAGACTTGTAATGGTATAAGTATTAGACGAGGCCGGTGAACGGGGGGACGGTATGATATTGACTCGCAATAACTGCACTAAAAAGAAAGATTTTTAAAAATTGGTATGAAAATAGAACCAGCCCATAGCTGGCATGGGAACAACATCTGTTTAAAATTATGCTGCTTTAGCTATAAGT
>CATLEQ010000215.1 GCA_949915905.1 uncultured Lachnospiraceae bacterium
TGGAAGAAGGCGGCCATGGGGAGCGGCATCGCGGTCTTGATTCTCGCCCTTGCATACGGCGGCGTGTCCGCTTATTTCATGAGTCATTTTTTTATGAACACGGAGATTAACGGATATGATTTTTCAGCCAAGAGCGCGTCCGAGGCGGAAGAATTTTGGAAGAAGCAAGTCGCGGACTATACGCTGGCGGTGAAGGAAAACAACGGCCACGCGGAAAATATCAAGGCGGCGGACATTGACATGGCCTATAAGGACGAGGACGCGTTCGACAAGCTGTTGGAGGAACAGAACGCCTTTTTTTGGCCGGCTTCCTTTTTCCAGGACACGAAGAAGGAAGTCCCCATCGAGGTGTCATATAATGAGGCAAAGCTGGAGCAGCGGATTGCCGAGATGGAGTGTTTGAAAAAGGAGCAGATTCCTTCCGTGTCGGCTTACCCGAGGTATGACGGGGAACAGTTCGTCGCTGAAAAAGAGGTCATCGGCACGGAAGTGAATAAGGAAAACCTGGATCAGAAGATAAAGGAATCCATGGAAGAACTGACGCCGATGCTTGACATGGAGGAAGAGGAGTGCTACGCCTATCCGAAGTACACAAGTGAGTCGCCGGAAGTGCAAAAGGCATGCGACGACATGAATTTATATTTGAAAGCCAGCATCACCTATAAGATGGACACGGACGTCGTTCTGGACAAGGACACGATTTCCACCTGGCTTTCCACGGACGAGAATATGAACGTGATTTTCTCGGAGGACGCGGTGAAGGCATGGCTGTCGGAATTTGGTGACAAGTACGACACGTATGACAAGGTACGGAATTTTACTACCCCGTGGGGACGGGCGGTCGAGGTGCAGCCCGGAAAGACGAACTGGGGCGGTTATGGCTGGGCCGTGGACGAGGGAACGGAGTTTAACGCGATTCTGGAAAATATCCGGGACGGGGCGGTCGTTGAGCGGGAGCCGGCCTATTTGATCGGACAGCGGGCGGCCGTGCACGGCAACCCGGACTGGGGCGGGACGTATCTGGAGGTTGACATTACGGCGCAGCACATGTGGTATGTGCGGGACGGACAGATTGCGTTTGAGTGTGACGTGATTACCGGTCTGCCGAACCCGGCCAGGAAGACTCCGGACGGCGTGTATCGCGTCCTTGAAAAATGTACCGATTATACGATGACGGGAAATATTGACCCGGCCACGGGAGAACCGGAATATGTCTCCCATGTGGACTATTGGATGCGCGTGACCTGGGGCGGCGTCGGCTTTCATGACGCGACCTGGCAGCCGGGATTTGGCGGGGAGTTGTACAAGACGTATGGTTCCCACGGCTGCATCAACATGTCCTACAGTTCCATCCAGACACTTTACCCGATGGTGGAAGTCGGCACGCCGATTGTGATTCATTATTGAGAAAAGGATTGTCCTTCGTGCCGGCAAGTCGGGAAATGCGATATTATATTCTTTCAAAAGCGAAAATAGTAGTGAAAAGTGAGGTTTTTATGTACGAATTGATTAAAACGGAGGGAAGGGCGAAGCGCGGGCGGTTCTACACCGTCCATGGGACGATTGAAACTCCGGTATTTATGAACGTGGGGACGGCTGCCGCCATCAAGGGTGCCGTGTCCACGGATGATTTACAGCAGATTAAGACCCAGGTGGAACTTTCCAACACGTACCACTTGCACGTTCGTCCCGGTGACGAGGTGGTTCGCAAATTGGGCGGACTGCACAAATTTATGAAATGGGACAAGCCGATTTTGACGGATTCCGGCGGATTTCAGGTGTTTTCCCTGGCGGGACTTCGGAAAATAAAGGAAGAGGGCGTGCATTTTCATTCCCATGTCGACGGGCGAAAGATTTTTATGGGGCCGGAGCAGAGCATGCAGATTCAGTCCAACCTGGCCTCCACCATTGCCATGGCGTTTGATGAATGTCCTTCCAGCGTGGCGGACAGGCGTTATATGGAGGATTCGGTCGCACGCACGACAAGGTGGCTTGTGCGATGCAAGGACGAGATGGCACGTTTGAACTCGTTGCCGGATACGTTAAATTCGCACCAGATGTTATTTGGCATCAACCAGGGCGGCGTGTACGAGGACATTCGAATCGAGCACGCCAAACGGATTTCGGAGCTTGATTTGGACGGGTACGCGGTGGGCGGACTGGCGGTCGGGGAGACGCATGAGGAAATGTATCGGATTTTGGACGAGGTGGTTCCCTATTTACCGCAGGACAAGCCGACGTATTTGATGGGGGTTGGCACGCCGGCCAATATTCTGGAGGGCGTAGAGCGCGGAGTGGATTTTTTTGACTGCGTATATCCTTCGCGCAACGGACGGCACGGACATGTGTATACAAATCATGGGAAATTAAATTTGTTCAACGCAAAATACGAACTGGACGGGCGGCCAATCGAGGAGGGGTGCCAGTGTCCGGCCTGCAAAAGCTATAGCCGCGCCTACATCCGTCATCTGTTGAAGGCCGGGGAAATGCTGGGAATGCGTCTGTGCGTGCTGCATAATTTGTATTTTTATAATACGATGATGGAAGAAATCCGAAACGCGTTGGATGTCGGCGGGTTTGCAGATTATAAAAAGAAAAAACTGGCCGGGATGGAGCAGAAATAGAAAAAAGTAGAAAAAAGTTTTGCAAGAAAAACAAAAAATATCTTGCAGTCGGTACGATTATTGTGTATAGTAGATATATTGCAGCAAACGCAAAAGCGAGATTCGTTACGACGTATTGTGCAAATGAGATTTAGGAGGAAATGAAATGTTAGGATTATTAGCAGCGGAAGCAGGTGGAATGGGCGGAATGGGCGGACTCATCATCATGTATGGTGCGTTGTTCGCATTGTTATATTTCTTTTTGATTCGTCCGCAAAATAAGGAGCGCAAGAAGATGTCGGCGATGCTCTCCACTTTGGAAATCGGCGACAACGTGCTGACGAGCAGCGGGTTTTTCGGCGTGGTCATCGACATTGACGAGGAGCGCGGCGGCGTTATCGTGGAGTTTGGAAACAACAAGAACTGCCGGATTCCGATGAAGAAGGAAGCGATTGTTGAGGTTGAGAAACCGGGCGCGGCGGAAGTGGCCGAAAGCAAGCAGGACTCCAAGAAATAAGGATATGGGAAGTCCATAAAGCAAGAAAACAAAGATGGGCCATGAGGCACAAAAGAATCGCGGGAGAACATCCCTCGATTTTTTTGTGCACACGGGACAGAAAGTTGAAAAGGGATGTTATCTGGTTTGCCCGTTTGGGAAGAGGATGCTTACCGTGAAAACCCCGTCGTGGTATTCAAAACAAATGTCCCCATGGTATTTCTCCGTTATCACCTGCATGCTGCGAGTGCCAAACCCGTGATAGTCGGTGTTTTTCTTGGAGGTCAAGGGCATTTTGCCTTGAAAGGACACGAAACCTTGACAAGCGTTTTCAATCCGCACCGAAACCATGTTTTTTATGTTCGTAATCTGAAGGCTTATGAGGCGCTTTTCTTCCGGCAGCTTGGAAACGGCCTCGATGGCGTTGTCAAGGGCGTTTCCGAAAAGGACGCAAGTGTCGGTCACGGACAAGAAAGATAAAAGGCTTCCGTCCGCGATGCAGGAAAAGCGAATGTGTTCGTGTTCACATTTTAAGCGTTGCTGCGTCAGGACGGTGTCCAAGGTCTTGTTTCCTACGGAAAGCATGGAGTCATAGACGTTTAGCACTTCGGCCGTTTCCTCGTCCATGCCATGTTCCAATGAATGGCTTCCATCGTTCAACGCGTTCATTCGATATTTCAAATCATGGTATTTCATGTTGATGATGTCAATACTTTGCTGAAATGCCAGCGTTTGTTGCGCTTGTTGGTGCCAGATGTTTTTCATCATGTTGATTTCCCCGGCCAACTGGTTGTTTTGCAGAATTCCGACAACGACAATTAAAATCAAGGTGGCAACGGAAAAAATCAGCAAGTCGAACACGATGTTTATAAGCCGCATGCCCAGCAAGTCCACGCGGATGATCGTGCAGATGATGAATAGTTGGGACAAGAAGGCGATGACGGCAAAAAGGCTGGGATGCAGTTTTTTATAATCGTGGATTTGGACGTTTCGTGCGAGTAAAAAGTACAAGGCCAGTGCCAGTAACAAGTCAAATAAAAATCTTAACACGTAATATTGGATAAAGACGGCATCCTCATGCATGGTGATTCCCATGCAATCCAAAATCAGGTAAAAGAGGTATTTTTCCAGCGTCATGGCGGAAATTCCCATGATAATGATAAAAAGCGTGGAGCCAATCGGCACGTAAAAGGAAACCCTCATGGTCAGGACGCAGGAAATCTGCATGGTGAAATAACAAAAAAGAGGCAGCAAAAAATGCGTCGTGGACGATACGGAGGGAATTCTTGTATAGTATACATGTACGAAAGCGACCAGCGCCAGAGAAAAAAGAATCAGCATGCTAAAAAAGCGTAATGCGGCATGTCTTTTCCGCTCTAGCTTTCCTGTGAACATGAACACGTTGAAATACAGCTCCGCCATTGGCAGGCCGTTCAAAAATACATAATAAATCAAGGATCGTTCCATCGTCATCGTCCTCCTGATGAAATCCATTTGTTGAACTTGGCCAGGAAGGCCTTTTTCTGCAGCTTGCTAATCGGTACGATATCACCATGGATTTGGATGTCATTGTCACAGACGGCATCGATAAACAAGGGATTTACCATGTAGCTCCTGCCGGGGCGCAAAAATCCCGCGTTTTCCAGGGCGCCCTCCATGGATGAGAGGCTTCCCCTCGTTTCCAGAACCGCGTCTTCCAGATGGTATGTCACGTTGTGTCCCAAAACTTCCACGTAGCAGATTTTGGACGTACTGACGCGAAACAATTTGCCATTGGATTTTATGGTCAGGATTTCTTCTTTTTTTCTTGTCTTAATGATGGAGACGGCCCGGTTCAGCGTGACTACGAAGTCCTGGTAAATCAGCGGCTTCACGATAAAATCCAGGGCGTTGACCGCGTATCCCTTGACGGCCAGGTGTGACATGTTGGTAATGTAAATCAAGATGGCCTCGCAGCCTGTCTGGCGCAACCTCGTCGCGGCGGTCAGCCCGTCGATGCCGGGCAACTTGATATCCATGAAAATCATGTCAAAACCGTTATAATCACTTTCTAAAAAGGATTCGGCATTCGAAAAAGGGACAACGCCCGCCTTCGCATGGATGCTTGAAAAATAGCGTCCCACATATTCTATGATTGTTTGTCTATATTTCTTGTCATCTTCCACGACCGCGATGCTTAAATGCATGAAACCCACCTCCTCCATGTCCGCCATTTACGGGCAGAGCGCCTCGAAAAACATTCGGTTTTCTTCGGTCGCTTCGCTCGCCGAATGTGCGATTATCTGACGATATTATACCATAGCCGCTTTGCGGCTATGTTCCCGCCGGGGGATGCGCAGCAGATTTCTGCGGTTCCGCAGAAATCTGCTTATGCGCAGGTATAATGTCTGACGACATTATACCATAAAGGTTTTCGTATTACATGTATTTTGTCACGAATGGGCGATATTTTGTCACAAATTCGTAAGATGTCGTGAACTCATTGCAAAAATGTCATGAAACACGGCATGCAGAAGAAATGATGTGAAAAGGGCAGGGTACGGGTTGGAAAAAGAGCCGTATGCGCCGAACGTATTGTCCAAAGGATGGGCGGATGTTATATTCAAACCATCCCGACGGGAAAAAAAGCTTTTCGTCGAAAAACAAAAGGAGGTAAAAAGAAATGAAAAACAAGCAGTTAGGAAAGGTGTTGGGCATTCTTTTAAGCGCGACCCTGGCCATCGGCATGATGGCGGGATGTGGCGGCAATGGAGGCCAGAACCAGACGCAGGATGGGGGCGGACAAAAGCAGGAGAGCCAGCAGGGTGAAGAAGTGGGAAACGAGGATGGCGAGAAAGAGGACGATAAGAAGGAAAACGTGGACTATTCTTCCTATACTTACGAAGAACTTGCGGGCGAGGATTGGGAGGCGAAGACCATCGTGCGCCAGTTTTTGACGTTCGACGCCAACAACGTGGAATTGCAAAATTTCAACTGCGTCATGAATTTATACGAGGACGGCACGCTTTCCATGTATCAATTTTCTCCGTGGGACACGCTTTACTATGATTATTACGATGACGCGGACCACAATTTGCGTTACATTTACTACGGCTTCTGGACGGAAGAGGACGGGAAAATTACCACGAATTATATTTGCAACGACAATACGGCGTTGAACCGCGATTCCCTGATTGATGACCAGGGCGGGTGGGTCACGTCCAAGTATGACGACAGCGAGACGGCAGGGGTCTATCGGCGCAGCGGCGGAGCCGTGGCGGCTCTTCTTTCAAAGGACACGGAAGCGGTGGAGCACACGCATTTCGTGGATGACGGAACCGTATATTATCAAAACGTGCAGGAAATTTATGACGCAATGCAGCCGCATTTTAAGCCGTTGCCGCAGCAATAAGGTGACTTAGGATTCATGCAAGACTGCGGGGGTGTCGGGTAATG
>CATLEQ010000216.1 GCA_949915905.1 uncultured Lachnospiraceae bacterium
TCGCAGATATTTATTTTCCTTCACATAGTCCACCATCTGCTTGAGACCGACTTTCCCTTCATCCTTATTAATATAACGTTCTTTGGCGAACCGGCTCATGAAAAGCATCATCACCGCCGCTGCCGCCGCCACGATCAAGGCCGTGCCCGTCGCCCCGATGGTCGGATACAATTGTGGGGCCGCCACCATGATTGCCAGCATCGCGATGGCACTAAGCACCGTGTTGCGCGACATGATGCCGATTCGCTCGTGTACCTGGTCCGTGACGGCGGACGTCATGGCAAAAATCGGCACGTCGCACATCGTGTAAGCCACGTCATACAACAAATATGCCACAAAGGACCAGCCAATCTTTGCGCCCACCGGCATGTTGCCCGGAACGGCAAACAAAAGAATCACCGTCAACGGAAGCATAATGTTGGACGCGCGCAAAAATGGCAAAAACTTGCCGCCCTTTAAATTCAGCTTGTCCAAAATTGCCCCGAAAATCGGGTCATTTACCGCGTCCCACACCCGCGCGATAAGAAACATCACGCCGACCGCAACGGCCGTGATTCCAATATCCGTCAAATACAGCTGCAAGTAACTTCCCACATACGTGTTCACGATCCCCTGCCCCGCCATGAACAAGGCAAATCCCCATCGCTCAATCTTGCTCGTTCTAAATATTTCCTTACTCATCTTTCATCCCTCGCCTTCTAATGCTTTTGCCATCTCCATCTGTAATTCCGCCACCGTCATCCGTCTTTCACATGTCGCCTCATCGTAACGAATACACTCAAATCCCGCCGTTTCCAATGCCACGCGTAAATCCGGCGAGGAAAAAATTTCCGTCTCCCGCGCCCTGCCCTTTGCCACTTCCGCGCCGCTCACCCCGGCATTTCCGCCGCACTTTCCACGAACGGCCCGCAGGCCATAACCGAAACATTGCGGATAATTCCGGCTCCCACCACTCGCTCAATCGCTTGATTCGCACTATTGCTGCTGCCCAAATCATCCGCCCTCGCAATCAACTGCTTTTTCATACCTATTCACGCTCCTTTCCACTATAAACACTTGGCACTTGTGTGCATCTAAATACAAGCTTCGCCTTACGCGCTCACTAAACGTTCAATGCCAGTTGCTTTCGGCCAAAAAATTTGAGAATCGGCAGCACGTTCGTCTCCTCCAAAAATTCCGGCCCGGCTCCGGCATGCGGCGCGCCCTTCAAAATATCCAACACCAGGTCTTCCTCCGCAAAATACCCGGAGGCCTTCAATTTCTCATAAAATTCAATCGACTGTTGCACGGGGACGGCCGGATCCTTGTCGCCATGCTGCAAATAAAACGCCGGAGGATGCGGTGAAATATAGTTGTCCGCGCCCGCCTGCGCCGCCAGATGCGGATTCTTCTTCGGATTGCCGCCCAGATACCCAAGCAGTGCCCTTCGCATGGACGGCATCATTTTTATGTACCAGGGAGCCTTCGAAATCCAGTCCGTGAAGCTTAAAAGCGGGCAGAGCGCGGCCACCGCGTTCACATGGAAGTCCTCCTCCTTGCCCCGGCTGTCTGCCCCTTTCATCCCTACGATGGTGACGAGGTTCCCACCCGCGGACGTTCCGTAGAGGAAGAAATTTTCTTCCTGCAACCGGAGCGTGTCGGCGTTTTTACGCAGATAAACCACGGCCTGCTTCAAATCCTCCGACTCCGCCGGATAAGAAACCGCCGGTGCCAACCGGTAATTTACCGACACTAAGACAAATCCCCTCTCCAACGCGTGAAATCCCGGATACACGTGCCAGTCCCTCTTGTCACACATGGTAAAGCCGCCCCCGTGCACTAGGATCACGACCGGATAGGATGCCTTTGCCACCCCGTTCGGATAATAAACGTCCATTTTCTGGAGCGCATCCTCGCCATACGCCACGTCCAATTTCTTCTCACGTATCCAGTCCACCCTCGGCACCGGAATCTTCGGCCCCATGTCAATCCATTCCTCTACAAATCTCGTTTTTCTAATTGGTGGTGTCATAGTATCCCTCCTCGTCATGGGCGCTTCGCGTCCGTACTAATTACCACGGCTTCGTATGCCGCCAGCCGTCCCTCTTCCAAATACGCGCTTCCCTCTACATTTCCCAGCAGATGCCGCGTCCCTTTTGACTGCAACCGCTCCGGCACCGGAAACGTGACCGCCGTGGCCGCAAAATTACAGCAAACGAACAACGTTTCCTCCTCCCCGACGCGAAAATAGGCAAACACGTCTTCATTTTCCAATTCATAAGGCTCGTACCTGCCATATACCGCCGTCGAGTGCCGATGCCGGATTTTGATGAGTTCCTTGTAAAACGACAACACGGAATCCGCACGGTGTTCTTGCTCCTCGGCGTTAATGTACACATGATTGGGGTGAATGTCCATCCAAGGCGTCCCTCTGGTAAATCCCGCTCCCGGCTCGCCGCTCCACTGCATGGGAATCCGCGCGGTATCCCTGCTTTTCAGACTGATATAGTGGAGCATTTGCTCCGATGTAAATGTCCCATCCCCGGTGTATCGTTCGTATGCATTGCGGCTTTCACTGTCCCGAAGCTGCGCCAAATCCGTAAACCGCATGTTCGTCATCCCCAACTCGTCCCCCTGGAAAATGAACGGCGTCCCTTGCAGCATCAATAGACAAGTCGCTAACATTTTCGCCGATGCCTCGCGCAAATCCCCCTCGTCCCCAAGACGGGACAGCATCCTCGGCTGATCGTGATTGTCCCAGAACAAAGCGTTCCAACCACGCCCGAAGAGCCCCGTCTGCCACTTTGTCATCACCGCCTTCAAGGCCGCGACGGGTATCGTCCTATCGTTCCACTTAAACGTCTCCCCGCCGTCCAAATCCATGTGCTCGAATTGGAACACCATGTTCAGCTCACTCCCGTCCTCGTTGGAAAAGAGCACCGCGTTTTCCAGCGTGGTGGCGGAAGCCTCCCCCACCGTCATGATATTTTTGCCGCCCAGCACTTCCCTTTGCATTTCCTTCAAATACACATGTACCTGCGGATTTGCGGCAATCCTGGCACGCGGGTCATGGTAGCCGCTCTTTCCCACCGGGCCGTCTGAAAAATCATTTCCCTTGGCAATCAAGCTGATTACGTCCATGCGAAATCCGTCCACGCCCCGGTCGAGCCACCGACGCATCATCTCGTATACCTCGCGGCGCAGGGAAGGATTTTCCCAATTCAAATCCGGCTGGCGCGGCGAATAAAGGTTCAGGTAATATTGCCCGCTTTTTTCATCCCACGTCCAGGCCGAACCGCCAAATAGGGCGCCCCAGTTATTCGGCGACCCGCCATCCGGCGCGGCATCCTTCCAGATATAATATTCCCGCCTCGCGGCGTGCCTTCCTTCCAGCGCGTTCAAAAACCACGGATGCTTGTCTGACGAATGGTTGACCACCAGGTCAATCACCACTTTCAGCCCCCTTGCATGTGCCTCTTTCAACAATGTCTCAAATTCCTCCATGCTTCCATAACATGGGTCTATCGACTCATAATCACTGATGTCATACCCGTTGTCATAGCCGGGACTTGGGTACATGGGAGAAATCCAAATCACGTCCACGCCCAGATTTGCCAGATAATCCAGCTTGCTGATAATTCCACAAATATCTCCGATGCCGTCCCCGTCCCCGTCACAAAAGCTTTTCGGGTAAATCTGGTAGGCCACGCTCTCTTTCCACCAGTCTCGCTTTTCCGTCTCCTTATTCATTATCCCGCACTCCATTTCTTCATCCACTACTTTCATCACTCCGTTTTCATCCCTTTTCTTTTCGCTCACATCTCTTTGGGAACCGTAATCAAAATCCTCTTATATTTCGTGCGCCGCCTCTTTGGGAACCGTAATCAAAATCCTCTTATATTTCGCGCACCGCCTCTTTGGGAACCGTAATCAAAATCCGCTTGTATTTCGCGCACCGCCTCCCCTGCGTGACACCATATTCCGCCGTACCGTCCACGATTTGGCCGGCGCAGGTCAAATACTCGTCTACGTAGGCTTTCTCCACCGGATAGCCGTGATGCCCGGGCCACATGGTATCATAAGCGTCTTCCAATCCTTTTAAGCGCTCCATGGATTGCAAATACGTCTTTGGCGGGCAGCTTTCCTTTTCAAAATGAAGCAAGACGCCCCACTCACAAACCGAATCCCCGCTAAACAACATGCGCGCCTTACGATCCAAAAAGCACACGCACCCCGGCGAATGTCCCGGCGTGGGAATGACCTCCACGTCCCGGCCGCCCAGATGAAAGACTTTGTCATCCCCGAAATAATGGTAATTCCCGGACGTGTCAACCCGCCGCATTTTCCTCGTCAGGACATCCAGCACCATCCGCACCAAACCCGGCATCCCCGCCGTCAAAATGTCCAACGTATATGCAGGATTTGCATGAAGGGCGAACGTCGGCTTATCTGCCTCATGAATCCAAATTTCCTCAAAATAATGGTTGCCGCCGACGTGATCCACGTGCGCGTGGGTGTTCGCCACCGTCACCGGAAGCTTTGTCAATCCCGTGACCGTCTCCTTAAGTCCCGGATATCCAAACCCGGTGTCAATCAAAAGCGCGCGCTCCTTTCCACAAAGCAGGTAGCACAGCCCTTGATTAACCAGCGTCTTTTCCTCAATTAAATACGTGTCCTCGTTCAATGAATGAACATGGTATGGATTTGACATCCTCTTTTCCTCCCTATTCTGAATATGAAAACGCGTTCTCTTTGCATACTCACATGATACAAAAAGAACGCGTCTCTGTATTTCATTATTTTTATGTACTCAAACTTCGCACTTGAATAAGTGCCCATGCACATTGAAAATTCAATAAGTTCTGGCAATAAAATAGCATGAAACCATCTGGTTTGTTATAATTGAATTGACCAAAAACAATTAAAACCGGAGGCTCATGCTATGGATAACAGTATAACACAAGCGAACCAAAATGATAAGCAGATTTCAAAATCTATCAAGCGATTCTTTACGAGGTTCCACATTTCTTCGGCATTGAAAGCGGCCAATGCCTATAAGAAAAAAGGAATTCCTGTTGTTGACGTTTTCCAGTATCTTTTCCTGCTGATCTTCTCCAACAGGAGCATGTATATGAGCCTGATTACCGGACGCAACACTCCAGGCTTCGCCAAGGACACGGTTTATCGCTTCATGAAGATGATCCAGATCAACTGGATCCGTTTTACAACCCTGCTGGCATCCCGGATTATCAAGGACGCCATTGTCCCTTTGGATTCCCAGGAACGTACGAATGTATTGATCATTGATGATTCCATGTTTGAACGTAACCGTTCCAAAAAGGTGGAGCTGCTGGCAAAAGCTTATGACCACGCAAACCACAGATACCGTTTTGGGTTCCGCATGCTCACGCTGGGATGGTCAGATGGCAGTACGTTCCTGCCTGCAGGTAGTGTCCTTCTCTCATCGGAGAATAAAAAGAACCGGGCCAATGAGGCCGTAGACACCGATAAGCGGACCGTAGGGTACCAGCGCAGGGTGCTTTCCATGCAAAAAGGCACCCAAGTGATGCTGGAACTCCTGAAAGCCGCTAAAAAAGCAGCGATTCCTGCCAACTATGTCCTTTTTGACAGCTGGTTTTCTTCCCCGAGTACACTCCATGCCGTAAAATCAATCGGTTATGATGTGATTGGCATGGTGAAAAAGACCCCGAAAATGTTCTTCCGTTACAATGGGGAAGATATGTCCCTTATCACAATCTACAACAAGAACAAGAAGAGACGCGGACGTTCACGCTATCTGCTGTCTGTATTGGTTGATGTGGTAAAGGACGGGGAAAGCATCCCGGCAAAAGTTGTCTATGTCCGCAACCGCAATAAGCGGAAGGAATACCTGTGCCTCATCTGTACCGATACCTCCCTGGAAGAAAATGAAATCATCCGCAATTATGGAAAACGCTGGGACATTGAGGTTTTTTTCAAGGTGTGCAAAAGCTATCTGAACCTCAGCAGGGAGTGTAACTCCTTGTCTTATGATGCGATGACTGCCCACACAGCGGTTGTTTTCACGCGGTATATGATGCTGTCCCTGGAGAGCCGGGAATCTAACGACAACCGTTCGCTGGGTGAACTCTTCCTGTATTTTTCTGATGAAATGGCTGATATTACATGGATCCAGGCATTTCAAATGCTGCTTCAAATGTTCCGTTCCATACTCAAGGATAATACCGAACTAACCGAAGAAACGATCAACGAATTGGTTGATGCGTTTATGAATACACTGCCTGTTTTGTTGAAAACGCAGCTTCGGGCAGCATAAGGGCAAAATAGTGGAAACTTTGACAACTGAATACCTGCCAGATATTGAATTTTCAAGGTCCATAGGCAAAAACCATGTGCGAAGTTTGAGTTATGTATATATCAATATTTTAACCTAATTTGTAACGTCCGACCCCCGCTTTAAGAAGGGGGGGTCGGACTTTCCTATTTCAGTGGGAGTGCAAGCTCCCACTGAAATGCCGCGAAGCGGTAATGAGGTTATGAGCAAGTAG
>CATLEQ010000217.1 GCA_949915905.1 uncultured Lachnospiraceae bacterium
AACGTCATGGCATGCAGCACCTGACCTTCCAGACGGAAGGGTGCCTTCCTGTTGGAATACACCGTATCGCCCAGCAGGGGATGCCCAATGCTGGCCATATGTACCCTTATCTGATGTGTCCTGCCAGTCTCAAGCTGACATTCAATATAAGTATACTGCCCAAAACGTTCCAGCACATGGTAATGCGTTACGGCTTGTTTTCCATTTTTTTCATTGACAGCCATTTTTTTGCGGTCATTGGGGTGCCGCCCAATCGGGGCATCCACAGTTCCCTGCTCCGCTTTCACATTGCCGTATACGATGGCTCTGTACTTTCTGGTAATGTCATGTGTTTTGAGCAGCGCAGCTATGGCATTGTGTGCTTCATCATTCTTGCAGACAATGACAGAGCCTGTTGTGTCCTTGTCAATCCGGTGGACGATTCCGGGGCGCATAACACCGTTAATGCCGGAAAGCTGATCTTTGCAGTGAAATAGAACCGCATTGACCAGAGTGCCGGAATAATGTCCGGGTGCCGGGTGAACCACCATTCCTTTCGGCTTATTGACAACTAAAATGTCCTCGTCCTCGTAAAGAACAGAAAGCGGGATGTCCTCTGGAAGAATATCCGGTTCCTTCGCTTCAGGAACGGACACGCATAGCCTGTCACCGGCAGAGAGCCTGTGATTTGCCTTTACCACGTTTCCATTTACCGTCACGAGACCTTCTTTTATTAATTTCTGAAAAAAAGAACGCGTCCGCTCCGGCATCTGCAAAGCCAGGTATTTATCCACGCGTTCTTCTTCCGCCTTTGTCAATATGTCAAAATACAACTCTTCCATCGAAATTTATCCCCCTATGCTTTTTTAGAAAAAGAAAAGATGGAAAGCTCCTCTTCCGAATAGTAAAACAAGAGGGAAAATGCAAACAAAATGCAGCCGACTACGACATAGCAATCAGCAACGTTAAAAATCGGAAAATCAATCAGGCTGAAATAGAAAAAATCAACCACGTACTCAAAGCGAACACGGTCCACCATGTTTCCCACCGCGCCCGCCGCGATCAAAACCGCATAAATCCGCATCAGGTAATAACGCTTTTTATGCGGAATCTTTACATAAAAATAAAGGACGACCAGCAAAATGAATATCGCCCCGACCATGAAAAAAATCTGGCGGTCTTGAAACAAACCAAAGGCCGCCCCGCGATTTTCCAGGTATTGCAGCTCGAACACGCCGGGAATCAGGGGAATCGCGGGATTTCCCTTCAGATGCACGATGGCCAAATATTTCGCGTACTGGTCAAGCATCACCAGAAGCAGGCAGGCAACCCCTGCGGCCAAATAACTTTTTAATGTCTTGTTTTTTCCCATATTAAAATCCTCTGCGATTATTTTTGCCGTTCACTAGATATATTTATAGACCAGCACGGAAATCCGATTCTTCTTCGTGACCCCCATTGTCTTTACGTACTGGAACTTTCCCATGCCGCGCACGGAAATCCGGTCCCCCTCCTTTGGCTGGTAGCCATTGGAAGTGACAAGCCGCCCGTTTACAAACACTTTTCCGCCTTCTATCAACGGACAAAGCTTGCTGCGCGACGAGGAAAATGCCAATGACAGCAGGCTGTCCAACCGCACGGACGCCACCGTTCCTTTGATTTCCTCAAAGCGGGGCACGTAAGAAAAGTCGTGTAACGCTTCCGCCTGCACCATGACCGCCGTATGGCGTACACGGTCAAGGTTTTCCAGTAAAAATTCCGTCATCTGCGGCCTTGCAAACAGATAGGCACGGTCTTTCTCTATTATAATGTCCCCGATTTTATTTCTTTCGATTCCAAGGTTTAGAATCGCTCCCA
This sequence comes from uncultured Lachnospiraceae bacterium, assembly GCA_949915905.1. Classification (GTDB taxonomy): domain Bacteria; phylum Bacillota; class Clostridia; order Lachnospirales; family Lachnospiraceae; genus Schaedlerella. The sequence continues at coordinate 1,837 of CATLEQ010000217.1, forward strand.
GATAATCCCGGTGGGAAAGTTCTTCGGAAAATTTTGCATGGAGGGGAGAAATCCGAATCACGGAAATCGCGTCCGAAAAAAGTTCCGCCATCCCGTCCGTTTCTGTACGCAAAGAAAGAGCATCAGGCAAAAAGGCCGCCAACTGACGCTCTGCAGACTCATATCCACCGAAAAGGAGATATCTCGTATAAAGAGTATCTTTCGGCAATGAATGTAAAATATGTACTTCGTTCAAATTCAAAAAATCAGAATAGGTAATCCGCTCGCGGTGATAGGCTGCTTTCGACAGCTCCGTCAAACGTTTTTCCAGTAATTGTTCTTCCTTTAACATACATTTACAATTCTTTCACAAAAATTCTTCCTGATCTTCCTTAAAATCTACTGCGGACGCTTGGATTTTCCATGGAACTGCCAAGCAAATCCTGCAAATCACCCGTAATGTCCACATTCGTAGGCGTAATTAAGAAAATATAATTTGAAATTTTCTGCAAATTTCCACTAATTGCAAAGGTGGCACCGGAAATAAAGTCGATAATCCTCTGCGCGATTTCTAAATCCATCCCTTCCAGATTCAAAATCACGGTCCGGCCAGCCAACAACGTCTCGGTAATCTCACGGGAATCATCCACGGAACTTGGCTTTACCACGCACACTTCCATGTTTCCATTATTTTTCCTGCTTGCCGGCTGACGCATCGGTGTCACTTTGTTACTGTTTGCCGGTGCGAACTTACCGCCCTCATCCATGTCAAAATCATCGTAACCGTCGTCCTTGCTGCTCTTCTTTCCGCCAAACACGGCTCGACGGGGCTTTTCCTCGTAATCATCATCGTAGTACTCGTCATCATCATAGAAATCGTCATCATAATCATCGTCGTTTAATTTCATGATATCGAGAAACTTATCAAACACACCCATAACTTTATACTCCTATCTATAAATACAAGCTTATTTTTGCACTGCCCCTCAGAAATAATTTCTGACACCAAAAATTCCGGTTCCCACCCGAACCATGGTCGCGCCTTCCTCTATGGCAACTTCGTAATCGTTGGTCATCCCCATCGACAGTACATGCTCATTCCTATTATCAACGTTTTTGCCCATAATGTCAACAGATAATTTATGTAAATTTTTGAATATTTTCCGATTATCTTCGGAATTCTCTACAAATGGCGCAATTGTCATCAATCCGCACACTTGAATATGCTCGAATGTAGATAGTTTTTCTACGAAAGGAAGGACATCTTCCATATGCATGCCAAACTTGCTCTCCTCTTCCGCCACGTTGACTTCCACGAGGATTTTCGTGACGCAATTTTTCTTCGCAGACTCCTTTTCAATCGTCTGCGCCAGCTTCAGAGAATCTACGGAGTGTATCATCTCCACTTTCCCGATAATATATTTCACCTTGTTTGTCTGAAGGTGCCCGATCATGTGCCACTGAATGTCCTTGGGCAGTGCCTCATACTTGTCAACCAGCTCCTGCACCTTGTTTTCCCCGAAAACACGGATGCCTAAATCATAGGCCTCCTGCAGGACTTCAACCGGTTTCGTCTTACTGACCGCGATTAATGTGACTTCCTCGCGCTTCCTTCCCGCCCGTTCGCACGCATTTACGATATTTTCTTCCACTTTTGTAAGATTGTCCTTTAACATTGGTTACATCCACTCCTTTTCCACTTTTATCGCGATTCACTCACTGGAATATGACCTCTTCTTCTTCCACCTCGCTTGCGTTTTGAACAATATGGTCATAATTACTGAGACTATAGGAAATTCCCTCCTGTACGATATAATAATCGTCATTTTCACACAAAATTGTCACCGGCCGAAACACGGCATATCCCTTGTTGATACAATACACTCCGGGAAGCGGCACCGTCTCTTTCAAAACATAGGTTTCCGTAGAGCCGGGCTTGATCAAGACGCTTCCCTCCTCAAATTGAGAGGGATTCAAATACACGTGCGCGTCCTCCGAAGCGGGAAGAACGTCCACGCTTTGAAAGACCGCCTCTTCCTCCGTTGAAACCAGGACGCCTTCGTTATATGCCCCGATCGTCTCCAGGTAATCGGCGGGAACGACATAAAAGTTCTTCTCCACCACGGAGCTTTTTGGAATTTTCAACCCGCTCTGATCCGTCAAAATCAACTCGACGTTCACATATCGTTCCTTCGCGTAACGAATCATAGAATTATCATATGTAAGGCATCCGTAAGATACGTTTCCCTTTTTCACAATGGAAAAATCCGCCCATATCGTCTCGTTTTCTTTATTAATCCGCGTCCTGACCATGGCCGTGTCCGAGAGCTCGGCGGCCGTCTCCTCGGAAAGCTGGATATAGATTTTCCAATTGTCATCCGTAATCAGCTTATAGACCGGTTCTCCCTGATTTACATTCATCTGGTCTTCCATATAGCGGGATTCATATCCCGTGCGTTCAAAAATATCCGGTTCAAGAGCCTCTTCGCTCACGCCTTCGTATCCGTCAAACGTCATGACCACGATACCGTCTTGTTCGCTTTGGTACACGGAAATTCCTGATTCAGCCCCCGAAATCAATTCACGCAGCCTGGCATCCTTGTTCTGGCTGGAAGCATTTTGTAAAATGCCTTGAATGTCATTTTTAAATGAATATACCGTGGAAAACTTATCCTCGTTAAAATTTTCATAAAAATTCTGCGTGCGATTTAACAAGTTTTGCCGCTGTTCCTCATTTAAAGAAACGGATTGGCCGTCATCTCCCGACTCTGTTTCCAGTTTTTGACCGGAGATGGCATAGATGTCGCTGCCCGCCCTGATTTTTGCATTTTCACTCTGAAAAAAACTGACAAAGCCGCTTTCCTGCGCGTTTACCACGTGCTCCTTGCGCATAATGAATCCGGTATACGAATTGTCCCGCACGATGCTGCCCCTTCTCACCTCGTAGACGAAAACTTGTTTTGAAGTTGTATACATGAATACAGTCACGACCAGATAAACAAGAATAATGGCGGCCACCAGGATGCCGATATTCATTTCCCGCTTGTTCTTCGGTTTCTGTTGTATCGCCGTGACTTTGTTTTTTTGTTCTGCCAAATCTATACTCCCTAAAAATTTGATAAAGAAATTTCACCAACGTAAAAAGTATATCATTTTTTTGTGTATATTTCCAGTACATTTACACATACTATGTCCAGATACAAAAAGGAGGAGATTACACATGAAATGGTTTGATTATACTGGCCTTACGATTGTGATCATCGGTGCCGTCAACTGGCTTTTGGTCGGCATTTTCCGCTTTGACTTGGTCGCGTTTCTTTTTGGCGATTTAAGCTGGCTCTCACGAATCGTATACACGATTGTAGGATTGTTCGGACTTTACCTGATTAGTCTTTACGGGAGAATCACCAACATGTCCGAGGCATAAGAACAAAGAGTCCGGCAAGCCGGACTCCCGCGCCAGAGCGCGGCTGCGCCAGCAGCCATTTTCCTTAAGCGCGGAGTGCGCATCCCCCGGAGGGTTTTGTATCATAGGAAACGAAGTTTCCTATGATACAATGTCATGGGGGCGAAACATTTGCCCCCAAAATATTTTCTTCCGCTGTCGTCACGGCGGAAGCCAGCAATATGTCCATGTCATGATAAAGGTTCGGCTTCGTATCTTCCCCCATTATAATGGTTATAAAAGGATGTTCTCTCCCATCCGAGCTTTTTGAAGTCACATTGTAGATAATCAGGCATGACCCAGCCTCATTCGTGGTTCCGGTTTTTCCGCCTATCACGCGGATGCCGTCCGGCGACGGATGCATCCCCGCGGTATAGTGGTTGGTCGGCGTCCATGTGAGGTGACGTACATATCCACTTGCATCCGTTATCGTGCCGGTATAATTCGGCGCGGAAATAAAATCCACAAAACGTGAATCCTTAAGGCATGCATTAAATATCAAATACAAGTCGTATGCCGTCGTGTAATGGTTTTCGTCATGAAGCCCATGGGGGTTCACAAAATGTGTGTGCGTCGCCCCAAGCTGCCAAGCCTCCTGATTCATCAGCTCGGCAAACGCTTCCACGCTTCCGCTGATGTGCTCCGCGATGGCTACCGCATTGTCATTCCCGGAATAAAGAAGTAATCCCCCTAACAAATCCGCCAACGAGATCCGGTCTCCCTCCATCAAGCCGCATAGCACGGCTTCGGGTTCAAATACCGTCGCGTTTCTTCCCACGACCACGGTATCCTCTAAATTTCCATATTTCAGGGCGACATAGGCAGTCAACAATTTCGTCGTGCTGGCCGGATAGAGCTTGTCAAACATGTTTCGCGCATATAACGGCCGGCCATTTTCCACGTCAAAAAGAGCCGCCGCATGAAACGAGTCCGAATAGATTCCATTTGTCAGGTCAAGCTCCTTATCGGTACCGACACACAAAGACGAGGCATATAACGTCTCCTGATACAAGCCTTGTGTAAACGTCTCCGATTCATACGCCGTACAATATGTATTGTTTTTTTCTCTTTGATTTTGCAAGAACAAGGTAATCGGACAAATGACCGCAAATGCAAGGCAGACTGCGGCTCCGACCAAAATCAACGCCCTCTGCCGACGCCGTTTTCTCCTGCGCATCCTCCGCCTTTGTTGTAATTTCTCTTCATTTTTCACTTGTACATCTCCCGCCCATCCAAATCGCCTCT
>CATLEQ010000218.1 GCA_949915905.1 uncultured Lachnospiraceae bacterium
ATGGAGATTGCGATGGTGCTGACCGTGTCAAGGACACATCTGGCGAAGAATGTGAAACGGGAATATCAAAGGGAGACAAGAGAGAAGTGACTATTATGGTTCGTAACATGTGAGTTGCAAAAAGCGTCCTGATTTTATGCAAGCCACGTTCTTACGAAAAAGTGAGAATGTGGTTATATTATAGTCAACGACAAAATAATTTGTCGCCCACTAAATATAGAGGCCGGAGATACCGGCCAAGAAATCAGGAGGAGCAAAGCAGATGAGAATTTTAGAATCAAAGTTTGTAAAAGGATTTATCAAGATGGCGGATGACGGTTTCCATATGAATTGGCATGAGAGGAACGGTGGAAATCTAAGTTATCGCTTGAAGGATGAGGAGGCGGAGATGATTAAGCCCCGTCTTAATGCACCGGGTGAGTGGGAGCCGATTGGCACGGAAGTGCCGGGACTGGCCGGGGAGTTTTTCCTTGTGACCGGCAGCGGAAAGTATTTTCGAAATATTCCGGAGGATCCGGAAGCTTGTCTGGCCATTATCGAGCTGGACGACAAGGGTGTCAATTACCGGGTTCGCTGGGGATTGGTGGAAGGCGGCCGGCCGACAAGCGAGTTGCCGACACATTTGATGAATCATGAGGTGAAGAAGAGACTGACCAATGGAAGGCACCGGGTGATTTATCATGCACACACGACCAACACGATTGCCTTGACCTTCGTGCTTCCGTTGGAAGACAAGGTATTTACGAGGGAATTGTGGGAAATGGCCACCGAGTGTCCGGTCGTATTTCCGTCGGGAGTCGGCGTCGTGGGCTGGATGGTGCCGGGTGGCCGGGACATTGCCGTAAAGACGGCGGAATTGATGGAGAAGTACGACGTGGTCATCTGGGCGCATCACGGGATGTTTTGCTCGGGCGAGGACTTTGACTTGACGTTCGGCCTTCTGCATACGGTGGAAAAATCAGCGGAAATCCTGGTCAAGGTATTGTCCATGTCACCGACGAAGCTGCAGACCATCACGCCGCAGAACTTCCGTGACCTGGCGGTAGATTTTAAAGTGACGCTGCCGGAAGAATTTTTGTATGAGAAGTGAAACACCCCGCAGCTTGCTGCGGGGTGTTTCACTTGCAAATGCTTATGTATTTTTCTTGATTAATCCTTGTACCATCTGAATCGTGCGGTCAATCTGCGCTTGTTCTTCTTTGGATTTTCCTTCTTTCAGGATGTCTAATATCAGGCTGATTTCTTCCGCGGTAAAGCGGATGTTCTTTTTGTTGGCGGTCGTGATCAGGGCCATCATGATGGGAGCCATGTCACGGCCGGACTTGCCTTGCGTCTGTTCGGCCGCTCGATGTATCAATTCCATTTTTACGGGGTCAATGTCCTTCAGTAGTGGATGATTCATCCATTCGTTCATGTGAATCGTCTCCTTCCATTTCAAATAGGTTTTGGTATGTGCGAAACATTTCCTGCTGCTGTGGGGGGAGCATGTTCTGCAATAAGTCCATCGGGTTTAATCCGGAAAATCCCATGGCATTGGACATGGACGACGGATTAGAAGCCGAGGCTTTATTGGAAAAATCCGTCTGACTGGCAGATGAGGCCTCACCCTTGAAGGCCGCTTCCGGGTTGTTCGCCGTTTCCTGCGTGTTTTGCGTGTTTGAATTTCCGAAAGACTCCTGCATTTCCTGCATCATCTGCATCATTTCCATCATGCTCATCATATTGCGCATGTTTTCAAACATTTCTTGCTCCTGCGGTGAGAGGTAGGGCAGGATTTCTTCTATCATGTGAAGTGAAAATCCCTGCGTGTTTTCATGCCCACCGGAGAAAGAATCTTGTGTTGGGGAGAGCGCATCCGGGTTTTGGGAAAAAAGCTGTATCGTGTGTTGGAGTTCCATGAATTTGATAAAAATGGCCAGCATTGGCCGCATTGTCGCGGGAGTGTAGGGCAGCATCAGCTTCATCATGCGAAACTGCGGCGGCATCGTCAGTTCGTCGAACAGAGTCATTGGTCTGGGCGGTCGCTTTTCCATAGGCACTCCCGGGATTTACGTTGTAAAAATATATGCGTAAAGGACGGAGGGTATGCATGGACACTTGCATTTCCATGAAAAGAAAAGTGACGGACGAAGAAGGCGCGCGGGCAAAACCGTTTGGCCGAAAGAGCTTCGGCACAAGAGTCCGGCAAGCCGGACTCTTGTGCAGGGGATAGGTTACGATTCACGGCTTTAAGAGGTATAAGAATACGCGTGATGCCGTGAATCGTAACGAAGCCGGTTCAAAAACGGTGACTAGCAGCATCCGTTGCCGCAGCCGCCGCAGAAGATGAGCAGCAGGATGATCCACAGACAGCTGTTGTCATTGCCGCATCCGCAGCCACAGCCGTCATTTCTTCCGCCGAAGAGGCTGCCGCCGTTGCAGCCACAGCCGCCGCCACAGAAGATTAACAGCAGGATGATCCAAAGGCAGGAAGACATTCCATTGCCACATCCGTTGTTCGCGCAGGATACTCCACAGTTGTTCTCACATCCGCATCCACAATTGTCATTCATGTTTAAAATCCTCCAAAGATGATGTTTACAGTTTCATAATATGTGGGAGGGGGAAATGTGTGAGAATAAAATTGAAATTTACTTTAAGAGTTTTGACAGGACGGATTTGGTAAGGAAAGAAAGCGGCGGCGGGACGGCATTTGAAATAGAAAAATTTCATGCAAGGGCGTAAAATAACGATAAGAATCCCTTGGGGCGGGGCAATCCGAAATGCCATCGGGGGAGAAGAACCTATAAGCATATTAAGAGGAGGTATTTTTATGAGCAGTCAGAGAACCATCTATACGAGTAATGGAAAACCGTGGATTGCCATCGCGGGCGAGGTGCACAATTCCAATTCATCCGATCCGGTTTATATGGAAAAAGTATGGGATAAGGCGCAGGAGCTTGGGATGAACACGCTGTTGTTGCCCATGGCTTGGGAATTGGTCGAACCGGAGGAGGGGAGGTTTGAATTTGCCCTGACGGATCAGTTGATTGCCCAGGCCAGGGAGCGGGACATGAAGATTGTCTTTCTGTGGTTCGGTACATGGAAGAACGCCCAGTGCATGTACGCGCCGGAATGGGTAAAGAAGGATTTGGCGCGTTTTCCGAGGGCACAGGTGGAGAAAGGGAAGAACAAGGCGACGCTGGTGAAGTTCCATGGCATGAGTTATACGACCCTTTCTTACATGGGGGAGGAGACGAACAAAGCGGATGCCAGGGCCTTTGCCGAGTGGATGAAGCATTTGAAAGAAGTGGATGAAAAGGAGCATACGGTCATCGGCATCCAGGTGGAAAATGAAACCGGCCTGCAGGGCGAGGCAAGGGAGCATTCCGACGAGGCGGACGCGGCATTTGCCGAAGCGGTTCCGCAGGGGCTCGCAGATTACATGAAGGCACATGTGGACAGCATGGAGCCGGAGATGAAGGCGGCGGTAGAAAACGGGGCGGCATCCGGAACCTGGAGCGAGGTGTTTAGACCCGTGGCCGAGGAAGCGTTTTCCGCATACAAGATTGCCAGTTACGTGGAGCGTGTGGCGGCGGCCGGCAAGGCGGTGTATGAGCTTCCGATGTCCGTAAACTGCTGGTTGGACAAAGGTGACGAGGCGGGATTTTATCCGAGCGGCGGTCCGGTGGCGAAAGTGATGGAAATCTGGAAATATGCCGCACCGTCCATCGACGTGATTGCCCCGGACATTTATGTGCAGAATTTCCATGAAATCTGTGATCAGTACATGAAGATGGACAACCCGTTGGTGATTCCGGAGACGGCGGTACATTCATACGTGGCTCCACGTATGGTGTATTGTGTGGGACACTATCATGCGGCATGCTTTGCCCCGTTTGGATTTGAGGACATGGGACAGCCGTTCAACGCGATACAAGGGTATTTGTTTGGCATGGACGTGACCGACCCGCTGCTTAAAACCCCGCAGAACGTGGAGGAATATGGCTGGTGTGCCAAAACGTTGCACAGTATGATGGACTTGCTGGCATCCAAATACGGGACGAAGGACTTGCAGGCGGTCATTTCGGAAAAAATGGACATGACACCGATTGACTTGTCTTCCATGGATCCGGCAAAGGGCATGGCGGGCATGTTAAAAAGCGACCCGGAAAACGACACCATGATGTTTGGCACGTTTGGCTTTAAAGTCATCATGAATATGCCGATGATTTCGAGGAAGGACGGCGTGTGCTTAATCGTAAAGGAAAGCGAGGATACCTATTACATCCTGGGAAATGCCTGCATGATTGCACCGTTTTCAGCGGATCCGGCAAAGCCGAATTATGACATCATCTCTTTAGAAGAGGGGCATTTTGAGAACGGAACGTGGAAGGCGGGACGTCGTTTGAACGGAGACGAGTCTGCAAGCTTGTCTTTTGATGAATACGAAATTTTGAAATTGAAAGTGTTTACCTATGCATAAATAGCGACAGCGTCCGTGGAATCCTATTGTAAATGGGGCTGCCGCGGCTGGCGCAATGGAGCTGTCGGGAAATGGTATTTCTGATTTGTCATTTTTCGACAGCCCCATAAATGATTTGACCGGCGCGGCGGCTTTTTTCTGCCTTTCGAAATTCTCCCGGAAGAATGTGGTATTTGTCTTTGAATTTCTGATAAAAAAACCCCTGATTTTGGTATCCAACGCGTTCCGCGACACTTTCGACAGAGAGATCCGTCGCATGAAGCAGCTTCAAGGCCTCGGATAAGCGAACGTCCTGAATGTAGGCGGAGAGCGTGAGCCCGGTTTGTTTGCGGAAAATACGGTTTAAGTAGTCCGGGCTAAAGTGAAACGCCGCCCCAATCTGTTGGACGGTCACCGTGGAATGATAGGTGCGGACATAATTCTGGATGTCCTCGAACAAGGCCTTGTGCAAATCCGCCGTGTCCTGCCGTGCGACCTGCATGTGGAATTCCCGCGTCAGCAAGTCGATGACGCGCTCCACGGCACCGGTGGCCAGATGCTTTTTTCCCGGAAGGTTCGCGGTCAGTTCCTGCAAAAGCAAGGTTAAAATGGCAGTCGTCTGCGGGGAACTCCCGACCGGGGAAAAACGGATATAAAGATACTGGCATCGTTTTTGGTTGATTAATTTTTTCAGGCTCTGCGTGTAATCATTCTCCCCCGAGGTTTCCATCCGCCGGGTGAAGAAGCTGTCGTCGATGTCGAGACATATCAGGGTACAGTTTTCCTTATATAAATATTCTCCATGCAGAATGTCGGAATTAATCAGTACGAATTCCCCCTGGTTGAAGGAAAGTTCCTCCTTTTCAATCCGCATGCGCAGACGTCCCTCGATGACATAGGTCAGCTCGATGGAGTTGTGAGAATGCATTTTACAAATAGTTCCGGGAGCAAAGGGGGAAATCCAGGCATAACAGCGGGGCAGGGACAAGCCCGTGTATAAAAATCCGCGCAGTTGTTCCTCGTTCGTGTACCACCCGGAAAGCGTGACGAGGTCGTACAAGGGTCTGTTTTGCGATAAATCGACTTGGTGGGTGCTGGATATGAAAGCCTCGTGGTCGGCGATGTCGGGGGGCTCAAGTACAGAACTTGTATTGTCCTGGATGATTTGGTGCAAAAAGCTTTTTAGTTCCATGTTAAGTTTCCTTTCGCGTTATCGGTCGTGCCCGCACTGGCGCGGATCTGGTTTTGAATTCTTTCGTATCTGCCTTGTTTTTTATACTCACGGTCGATGAAATCTGCCGTGAGTATTGCGCCAGCCGCAGCCGCAAAGCGGCATATTTCCTTATGCGGCTGTGCGCATCCTCATATGCTGAGGGGCAAATGTTTTTGCCTCTCAGTATAACCTTCTTTAAAAATAAGCCATTAAATTTAAAATGTCAAGAAAAAAACTTGACAGAAAAGATTTTTTGATGTAACATACCAGAGGTGATGGATATGGACGAGATTTTGGAGCAGGCATTGCTGTTTGATTTTTATGGAGAACTGCTTTCGAAACGGCAGAAAGAGATTTACCAGTATTACGTGTTTGACGATTTGTCTTTGAGTGAGATTGCCGTGGAGGTGGGCATGAGCCGGCAAGGGGTTCATGACCTTGTGAAGCGCAGCAGGCTGATGCTGGAAGAATATGAGCAGAAACTTCACCTGGTAGAGAAGTTCATGTCGATCAAAGAGAAAGTCCAGCAGATCGACGAGTTGCTTGACGCATACGAGAGCGCGGGGCAGGAGCCGGACATGGAAAGGGTGCGGCGGCCGGGCGAAACGGCGGATTTGGACGAGGGTCAGCCGTATGGGAATCCGCGGGAGCTGCTGGAGAAGATTCGGAAGATTTCGGATTTGATTATAGAGGAGTTGTAGGATGGCATTTGACAGCTTAACAGAAAAACTTCAAAACGTGTTCAAGAACCTGCGCGGCAAGGGTCGCTTGACGGAAGAGGACGTAAAGGCCGCCCTCAAGGAAGTG
>CATLEQ010000219.1 GCA_949915905.1 uncultured Lachnospiraceae bacterium
CATCAACACTTGAAATGTAAAGGCTTATAAGGGTGGCTTACTTGATGATATATGGATCCAATGCGGCCATGATGTCATCCAACTCGCCCTCGGCGTGAATGTTCAAGTCAATCGGTTTGGACAAGTCCAGACTGAAGATTCCCATGATAGATTTTGCATCTATGACATATCTTCCGGAAACTAAATCGAAGTCGTTGTCGTACTTTGTGATTTCATTCACGAATGCTTTTACCTTGTCGATGGAGTTTAAGGAAATCTGCACTGTTTTCATCATAAAAATACCTCCTTGTCATGCATTTTATTTGAGAACTCACGTCTCAACGTACATTCTAAGTGATAGTGGAAAAAAAGTCAAGAAACACTTGATGAAATAAAGGAGAATTTTATGAAAAAAGTGGCACTGCACAATCTGGGGTGCAAGGTAAATGCTTATGAGACCGAAGCCATGCAGGAAATGCTTTGCAATGCCGGGTACGAGATTGTTCCCTTCAGTGAGGCGGCGGACATTTATATTGTCAATACGTGTACCGTGACCAATATCGCGGACAGAAAGTCGCGCCAGATGTTGCATCGTGCGAGAAAGCAAAACCCGGACGCCATCATCGTGGCGGCAGGATGCTACGCACAAGCGAGGGAGCGGGAAATGCACGATGTGGATTCGTGTGTCGACATTATAATAGGAAATAACAGAAAAAAAGAATTGCTGCGGATTCTGGAGGAATACGAAGGAATGGTCAAAAAGGACGTCATAGACATCGACCACACGAGGGAATATGAAGATTTGTGGCTGGGAAAGAGCGAGGGGCACACGAGGGCGTGCATCAAGGTGCAGGACGGGTGCAATCAGTTTTGCTCTTATTGCATCATTCCGCTGGCCAGAGGACGCGTGCGAAGCCGTGTTCAAAAGGACGTGGTGCGGGAGGTGGCGGCACTTGCAGAAAGCGGTTGCAGGGAGGTGGTGCTGACCGGCATCCATCTAAGTTCCTATGGCCTGGACAGGGGGGATGGGGAGGATTTGCTTTCCTTGATTCGGGCCGTCCACGAGGTGAACAGAATCGAGCGTATTCGCCTTGGCTCTCTGGAACCGCGTATCATTACGGAGGAATTCGTGGCTTCCCTGGCTGCATTGCCAAAGGTATGCCCGCATTTTCATCTTTCCCTGCAAAGCGGCTGTGACGCGACGTTAAAACGGATGAACCGCCGTTACACCAGTGCCGAATATTATGAAAAATGCGTCCTATTACGGAAATATTTTGAAAATCCGGCTTTGACCACGGATGTCATAGTGGGATTTCCGGGAGAGACGGAAGAAGAGTTTGCCATTTCCAAGGCCTTTGTGGAAAAAGTAAGTTTTTACGAGACACATATTTTTAAATATTCCCGCCGGGAGGGGACGAAGGCGGCCGTGATGGAACACCAGGTGCCGGAGCAGGAGAAAGCGAAGCGCAGCGGCGAGATGATGGAGCTGGGGAAAGAAAAACAACGGCAGTATGAGGAAAAATTGCTGGGGAAGGAACTTGAGGTGCTGATAGAGGAGCCTGCCGAGGTGGAAAACAGGCAGATGTGGTGCGGACACACGAGGGAATATTTAAAAGTGGCGTTGGATGGCGACGAAAAGATGCAAAATCAATTAATAAAATTCACACTTACGGAGGAAACTAAAATTCTCCATTGAAATTTGAGCCATTCTATATTAGAATAGGGAGTAAGGTGTTTTTAATTCTCCTCATACAGACACTATTGATATTATACAAGCACAATTGGAGGAAAAAAGATGAGCGATTTAAGTAATACACAATTCTTTCAGGTTGAGCCGGGACCGCAGATTTCCGCGAGGGACATTTTGGAGATCGTATTCAAGGCGTTGAAAGAGAAAGGATATAACCCGGTCAACCAGATCGTCGGTTACATCATGTCCGGCGATCCGACTTATGTGACCAGTTATAATGGGGCGCGCAGCCTGATTATGAAAGTGGAGCGTGACGAGCTGGTTGAGGAATTGCTAAAAGAGTATATTGAGACAAATTCCTGGGAATAATAAAAGATGAGGATTATGGGATTGGACTATGGGTCGAAGACGGTAGGTGTCGCGATTAGCGATGCCTTATGTCTGACTGCCCAGGGGGTGGAGACGATTGAGCGGAAGGAAGAGAACAAGCTGCGCCGTACTTGCGCACGGATTGAGGAGTTGATTCGCGAGTACGAGGTGGGACGCATCGTCTTGGGCTTTCCGAAGCACATGAATAACGAGGTGGGGGAGCGTGCTTTAAAGTCGCTGGAGTTTCAGGCGATGCTGGAGCGGCGCACCGGCCTTGACGTGGTGATGTGGGACGAGCGTTTGACGACGGTGTCGGCGGAGCAGGTCTTGATTGAGAGCGGCGTAAGGCGGGAAAATCGTAAAAAGTATGTCGACAAGATTGCGGCAGTGTTCATTCTGCAAGGCTATCTGGATTCGTTGGGAACATAGGACGTATGGAAGCAAGGGGATTATCTGGATGGAGAAGATTAAGTTTACTTTCGAGGATACAAAAGAGACGGTAGAGTTTTACGTATTGGAGCAGACAAAGATCAATGGTTCCACCTACATACTGGTGACGGATTCGGAGGAAGAGGACGCGGAGTGTCTGATTTTGAAGGAAGGTGCCTCAGTAGAAGGGAAAGACTGCGTTTATGACATTGTAGAGGATGACACGGAGCTTTTGGCGGTTTCGCAAGTGTTTGAGGAGCTGTTAGACGACGTGGACATTGAGTTATAGATGATATTTATTCTCACGACAGATTTTATCTGCCGCTTACGTATATAAGGGCGTGGTCAGCGGGGGAGAACGCTGATAAGATAAAGGCAACAAAGGTAATTAAAATTATTGATATGGAGGTGTCGAATTTTTGAAAAAAGAGAATATGGGAAAGCTGCGTATTATTCCGTTGGGCGGATTGGAGCAGATCGGCATGAATATTACTGTCTTTGAATACGAAGATAGTATTATTGTGGTGGACTGCGGCCTGGCGTTTCCGGAGGACGACATGCTGGGAATCGACCTTGTCATTCCGGACGTGACGTATTTGAAGGATAATATCAGCAAGGTAAAGGGATTTGTCATCACGCACGGGCATGAGGACCACATCGGTGCGTTGCCGTACGTGCTGAAGGATATTAACGTGCCTATTTATACGACGAAGCTGACAATGGGCATTATTGAAAACAAATTAAAGGAGCACAATCTGCTGCGTACCACCCGCAGGAAGGTGGTCACGCACGGACAGTCGATTAACCTGGGACAGTTTCGGATTGAGTTTATTAAGACGAACCACAGCATCCAGGACGCGTCCGCATTGGCAATTTATTCCCCGGCGGGCATCGTGATTCACACCGGGGACTTCAAGGTGGATTATACGCCGGTATTTGGTGACGCGATTGACCTGCAGCGGTTTGCCGAACTGGGGAAAAAGGGCGTGCTTGCCTTGATGTCGGACAGTACCAACGCGGAGCGCAAGGGATTTACCCAGTCCGAGCGGACGGTGGGCATCACGTTTGACCATATTTTTGCGGAGCATCAGAACACGAGGATTATCATCGCCACGTTCGCGTCAAACGTAGACCGTGTGCAGCAGATTATCAATTCGGCGTACAAGTACCGGCGCAAGGTCGTGGTAGAAGGGCGCAGCATGGTCAACATCATTTCCACGGCTTCGGAATTGGGATACTTGAACGTGCCGGAAAATACATTGATTGAGATTGACGAGATGCGCAACTACCCGCCGGAGAAGATGGTGCTTATTACGACCGGGAGCCAGGGCGAGTCGATGGCGGCGCTCTCCCGCATGGCGGCGGACGTGCACCGCAAGGTGACGATTGAGCCGAATGACACGATTATTTTCAGTTCCAATCCGATACCGGGTAACGAAAAATCCGTTTCCCGTGTCATCAACGAGCTGTCGGCCAAGGGAGCCAATGTCATTTTCCAGGACGCGCACGTATCAGGACATGCCTGCCAGGAGGAGCTGAAGCTGATTTATTCTTTGGTGAAGCCGAAATATGCGATTCCGGTGCATGGCGAGTATCGCCATTTACGGGCAAATTCGGAAGTCGCGATGTCGCTTGGCATACCGTCCGAGGACGTGTTTATCATCCAGTCCGGCGACGTGTTGGAGCTTAGCGAAGAAAGTGCCAGGGTTGCGGACAAGGTGCACACCGGTGCCATTTTGGTGGACGGGCTTGGTGTCGGCGACGTGGGAAATATCGTGTTGCGCGACAGGCAGCATTTGGCGGAGGATGGCATCATCATCGTGGTGCTTACATTAGAGAAGGGGACGAACCGTTTGCTTGCGGGGCCGGACATCGTATCGAGGGGCTTCGTTTACGTGCGTGAGTCGGAGAGCCTGATGGAGGAAGCCAGACAAGCCATGGTGGAAAGCGTGGAGCGGTGTCTTTCCGGACGTTATGCGGATTGGAACCGCATCAAGCTGGCGATTCGGGACTCCATGAATGATTTTATCTGGCGTAAGACGAAGAGAAGGCCGATGATTATTCCGATCATTATGGACGTGGACCGTTAAAGTCGTGACCCGGCAGGGCGCGGACAGTGCGGATTTTGAGGAAATAACTTCCATAGTTACAGTTCGGCCTTGGCTGAACTGTAACTATGGAAGTGCAAGAGGATTTTATATGGTAGTAGATGAACGTATCGTGACATTCATCAATTCCATGGAGACAGAGAACAGTGAAATATTAGAAAAGATAGAAAAAGAGGCACTTGGCGCGAACGTGCCGATTATCCGCAAGGAGATGCAGAGCTTCTTGAAGGTCTTGCTAATGATTCTGAAACCTATGAATGTTCTGGAAGTGGGGACAGCCGTAGGTTTCTCTGCCGTTTTGATGAGTGAATACATGCCGGCGGGCGGCCGGATCACGACGATAGAAAATTATGAAAAGCGGATTCTTATCGCCAGGGAAAATTTTAGGCGGGCAGGGAAAGAGTCGGTGATTACCTTGCTTTCGGGGGACGCGATGGAGATTTTGCCCACGCTAAAAGAGGAGTACGACTTTATTTTTATGGATGCCGCCAAGGGGCAGTACATTCATTTTTTACCGCAGGTACAAAGACTGTTAAAATGCGGGGGCGTGCTTTTGTCTGACAACGTGATGCAGGACGGGACGGTGATAGAGTCCCGGTTTGCGGTGGAGCGAAGAGACCGCACCATCCATGCGAGGATGCGGGAATATTTGTATGAATTGAAACATAGTGATTGTTTTCAGACTTCGATTCTCCCGTTGGGGGACGGAGTGGCAGTGAGTGTAAAGAAAGGCTGAGAAAATGAAAAGACACCCAGAACTGTTGATTCCGGCGAGCAGCCTGGAGGTGTTAAAGATTGCGGTGGTATTCGGCGCGGACGCGGTATATATCGGCGGCGAGGCGTTCGGGCTGCGGGCAAAGGCAAAAAATTTTTCGATGGAGGACATGCGCGAGGGAATCGCGTTTGCCCATGCACATGGGGTGAAGGTGTACGTGACGGCGAACATTTTGGCGCATAACGCGGACCTGGAAGGGGTGAGGACGTATTTTGAAGAGTTGAAGGAACTGCGTCCGGACGCGTTGATTATCGCCGACCCGGGCGTGTTTGAAATTGCAAAAGAGGTGTGCCCTGAGATTGAGCGGCACATCAGCACGCAGGCCAACAACACGACTTATGCGACCTACAATTTTTGGTACAGACAAGGGGCGAGGCGCGTCGTGTCGGCGCGGGAACTTTCTTTAGAAGAAATCAAGGAGCTGCGGGAGCACATCCCGGATGACCTGGAGATTGAAACCTTCGTCCACGGGGCGATGTGCATTTCTTATTCGGGGCGTTGCCTGCTTAGTAATTATTTTACCGGGCGGGATGCCAATCAGGGGGCGTGCACGCACCCTTGCCGTTGGAAATACGCGGTGGTGGAGGAGACGCGGCCGGGAGAATACATGCCGGTGTATGAAAATGAGCGGGGGACTTTTTTGTTCAACTCGAAGGACTTGTGCATGATTGAGCACGTCCCGGAGCTGGTGGAGGCGGGGATTGACAGCTTCAAGGTCGAAGGACGCATGAAGGCGGCGCTTTACGTGGCGACCGTGGCGCGGACGTACCGCAAGGCACTGGACGATTACGCAAAGGGGCTTTTGGAGTACCAGCGTAACATGCCGTGGTATTTGGAGCAGATTTCCTGCTGTACGTGTCGGCAGTTCACGACCGGGTTCTTTTTCGGAAAACCGGACGAGCATACGCAGATTTATGACAATAGCACGTATTTGAAGGATTATATTTATCTGGGAATCGTCGGCGGGGAGCGGGACGGACTGTATGAAATTGAGCAGCGCAACAAGTTTTCGGTCGGGGAGGAAATCGAGATTATGAAGCCCGACGGAAGAAACGTGAAGGTCATAGTCGGCCGCATTGTAAACGCGGACGGCGAGGAGCAGATGAGCGCG
>CATLEQ010000220.1 GCA_949915905.1 uncultured Lachnospiraceae bacterium
AGGAGATGGGACCAGTCTACCAATTCATGGGGCTCTCCGTGGCATCGGTGGGCAGGGAGGACGAGGAAGAATCCAGACAAGAAAATGACAAGGAAAAGGATGGGGAGAAATCCAAATCAGAAAAGGACAGCCGTGCAAAGTCGCCAAATGCGGATAAAAAGGAACTGTACATGGCGGACATCCTCTATACGACCCATGGCGCGGTTGGATTCGACTATCTCTTGAATAACCTGGTGACGAGGGCGGAGGATCGGTTCCTGCGGGATTTTTATTATGTGATTATTGACGAGGCGGATTCCGTGCTCTTGGATAGCGCCCAAACGCCGCTTGTCATATCCGGTTCGCCGAGGGTGCAGTCGAACCTTTATGAGGTGGCGGATTTTTTTGTCACGACCATGGTGGAGGACGAGGATTATGAAGAGGAAAAAAAGACGGTCTGGTTGACGGAGGATGGAATCAAGTATGCAGAGACGTTTTTTCAGATAGACAACTTTTATAGTGAGGAATATTTTGAAATCAACCGTCATGTGACGTTGGCGTTACGTGCCCAAAAGATGTTCGAGAAGGGCGACAGTTACATGGTGACGAAAAAGGGGGAAGTGATGCTGTTGGATAACAGCACTGGCCGTCTGATGAGCGGTATGAAGCTATGCGGCGGCCAGCATCAGGCTCTGGAAGCCAAGGAGGGGGTGAAAATCACGCAGGAGACTCGTTCCATGGCGGCCGTTACGTTCCAGAACCTTTTCCTGATGTTTCCCAAGATGGCGGGCATGAGCGGCACGATGGAGGACGCGAAGGACGAGCTCCGGGACGTGTATGGGGCGAAGGTGCTGGTCATCCCTCCGAATCGTCCGAACCGACGGGTGGATTTGCCGGATTATTATTTTCGAAATAAGGAGGAACAGATACAGGCGGCGGTGGAAGAAATCATCGAACTTCATGAGACGGGGCGGCCGGTATTGGTCGTGGCATCCAACATCGTGGACACGGAGGCGGTTTCCAAGGGCTTGCTGGAAAAGCAGCTTCCGCATAGCGTGTTGAACGCGAACAACGCGGCGTGGGAAGCGCAGATGGTCAAGGAGGCGGGACAGTACGGAACGGTGACGGTGGCCACGCCCATGGCCGGTCGAGGTACGGACATCAAGCTGGGCGAGGGAGTGGAAGAACTGGGCGGACTCGCGGTCGTCGGTGTCGGCCGGATGGGGAACGTTCGGACGGAACGTCAGGCCAGGGGGCGCGCAGGAAGACAAGGGGACGTGGGAACAAGTCGCTTCTTTGTTTCGCTAGAAGACACTGTGGTAGACGGTGGAAAATCGGAACGATATGAAAAATATATCGAGGGGGAGAAGAGGATTGGAAGGCGGAAACTGAAAAAGATAATTAACGGTGCCCAGAAGGCGGGCGAGGAATCGTCGGTCATGTCGAGGAAAAGTTCGGTGGATTACGACAAAATCATGCAGCGGCAGAGGAAGTTCATATATGAAACCAGAGACCATTTGTTGGACGGTGGAAATATTGCACGGGAACAGATTTTGCAGATGGCAAGGGGGAACATAGGGAGGTTTTTAGATTCGCCGGAAGAGGA
Source organism: uncultured Lachnospiraceae bacterium (assembly GCA_949915905.1). Classification (GTDB taxonomy): domain Bacteria; phylum Bacillota; class Clostridia; order Lachnospirales; family Lachnospiraceae; genus Schaedlerella. Next base: position 1,586 of record CATLEQ010000220.1, read on the forward strand.
CGTGGATCGAAGAAGGCTTACCAGGTATATTCTGGACAATATTTCCTATCATTTGGAAAAGGACATTCCGGACACAATGACGAGTAGCCGTGCGGCCATCGAGGACTATTTGCTTGGAAAAGTGGAACAAAGGCTAGACGAGCGAGAGAAAGCATTGGGAATAGAGAACACGAACGCGTTTATCCGCGTGGCGGTGCTGAGTGCGATTGACAATGCCTGGGTGGAGCAGGTCGATTACATGCAGCAGCTTCAATCGGCGGTGTCCGGCAGAGCTATGGCACAGAGGAATGTATTGTTTGAGTACCAGAACGAGGCATTTGACTCGTTTGAGAAAATGCAGAACACGGTGTTTGAAAACGCGATGCGTAGCATTATGTTGAGTAATGTGTACGTGGATGAGAAAAAGCAGATGCATATCGTGTTTCCGTAAGGAACCTGGGAAAGGAAATTTGGGAATGGTAGTTTATATATTTGCTCAAATGAAGGACTACGTGCGTGCGGGAATGGATTATGTACAAACATACGGACAATGGATGTCAGATAAAGAGGCCAGGTATGTATATACGGACATATTTAATTTGAAGGATATTAAATCTTATGAAAAAGTAGGAATTGATAAAAAGCAAATCTTAAATATGCATCAATATTTTACGGATAAAGATATGTTGACCATGTCGGTAAAGGTAGAGGATAAGTTGGGGGAGTTAAAGGATACTTTGCGTTATACCAGCGTGGATTTTGGAAATTCCGGTATCAACTTGATTAAAGACGGATATGTTATTGCCACGATTTCGTTAAGTAAAAGAGATAAGGATGATGTTCGTGGGGGTTATTATTTTAGCTATGCGAAGCTTGTCTGTGCCGAAAATTATCTGGACGATGTCGCTTATGCCGAGTATTTTAAGACGGCAAGGGCGGAAAGTGGTTTGTACGCGAAATTAAAAAGCTTGCGAAACGGCAACTGCTTGAAATGGAAAATGCCTAGGGTTATGACGAATATGAGAAGTTATGGGAAAAGATAGAAAAAGAAATATGAAATGAAAAGACTGGCAGATTGATATAAAAAGCATCAAAATATAAAAATGTTTTTGAGAGCAGGAGGATGAATTTTGAGGGTACATATTACCAATATTTATGGAATCGGAGGAACGGCAAAAAAAGCACAGCAGATGGTAGCAGACATTGCAAAAAAGAATTTGCATTACAATGAATTAGGGATATTTATGTACCCAGTAGATTCAGATTCGTCTGAAATGCTTCGCACAAGATTAGACGGTATTTTGGCATCGGTTAGTTATGGGGATATTGTCATTTGTCAGTTTCCAACTTGGAATGAAATTGATTTTGACGAAGCTCTCGTAAACCAATTAAATATGTATGGTGGGTTAAAGAAAATATTTTTTAGCCATGATTTTATACCATTAATGTTTGAGTCGAATCGTTACCGATTAAAGAGAACGATAGATTTGTATAATCAGGCTGATTTAATTATTTTGCCATCTTGGCGTATGCTGGATTTTCTGCGGTCAAAAGGGCTAGTAGTGCCTAAAGTTGTTATACAAAGGATGTGGGATTTCCCAATTCCTATAAATGGTATGGAGTTGCCACAGTTTAATAGGGTAGTTAATTTTGCAGGAGATCCGAATAATTTGAATTTTTCATTTGTGAAAGATTGGAAATACGATGCTGTTAAGATGGCCGTAACCGCAAAGAAAGAGCCGTGGGGAGAAGGGAAAAATATTGAGTTTATGGGGTGGATGGATGACGACGAGGTTTTGGCGAATACATTGAAAGAGAACGGAGGTTTTGGCCTTCTTTGGACGGAGGATGCGTATTGGATGGAATATATGTCGATGAACGCTTGTTGTAAAGTCAGTACATACTTTTCAGCGGGGCTTCCGGCAATTGTTCATAGTAGTTTTACGGAAGCAGGTACGATTGCCAGAAAGAATCTGGGTATTGTCGTGGATTCTTTAGATGAGGCCGTTATGAGAATGGAGAATATGACGGAAGAGGAGTATGTTCAGATGGCACGCAATGTACAGTCGTTTGGTGAATTAATTCGCGATGGATATTTTACGAAGAAACTGTTGATAGATGCCGTGTTCAAGTTATTATACGAATAGAGTACTGTGAAAATTAAACCTGAAGGTGGAGAGGGCAAAGAGTATGATATACAGTTTTCATCATTTTTATTATTGGCTCAAGGGCGGTGTGGAATCTGGAATGGCGTATAGGGCGAAAATTTTTCGGGAATTAGGTATAGATGCAAAGTTTGTGTTCGCGACCACGTTCCCGAATGCCAATATTCAGCAAGAAACAGAGTTTCTTGGTTTTTTGGATTCAGAAGTCATGTGGTTGTATGGATTCTTTACAGATTGCAAAATCTCGCCGGTTACTTATACACTAGATCAATTGGAAAATTCTTTTGGAGAGAAAAACTTTATCTTTTCTAGGGAGGAAGATGTCGTAAAGTACACGTTTCCGGGAAAGAATTATTACTACTTGGCTTACGTGGCAGGGGAGGAAGGCGATTATATACATAGGGTGGAAATGATTTCGAATGAATGCCTGATTCGAAAGGACTATTATACCTATTGCAAGATTTATTCGGAATATTATTCACCATTTAATAACCAGGCTCGAATATATTTACGAAGATTTTTCAACGAGAATGGAACGACCGCCTATGAGGAAGTAATGAGCAACGAGGCTGACGTGGATGATGCTGTTTTGTATAAATTTCCAGATGGATTGGTTTATTCCAGAGAAGAACTGGTGGGAGAGATGATGTCATGTTTGAATCTTACGGAAGAGGATGTCGTTCTTATTGACGGGGAGCCGGGAAAGATAGACCGCGCGGCCTTTATACAGAATGCGTCACCGGCCAAGGTGGGACTAATTATTCATGCGGATCATGTTTTGGACAGTGATGAGAATCATGTTTTATGGTATGGAATTTATGAATATGCCTTTTCACATCCGGAAAAGATAGATTTCTTTGTTACGTCCACGGATGCGCAGAGTAATCTTTTGCGAAAGCAGTTGAAAAAGTATAGAGGAGTGGATGCAAAAGTAGTCACGATTCCAGTGATGGGGTTGGAAGAATTGAAAATTTCTCGAAAGCCTAGGAAAAAGCATTCCCTTATTTCCGTTGGACGTTTGGCGGTGGAAAAACGTATGGACTGGGTGATAGAGGCGGTGGTGGAAGCAAAAAAACACGTTCCCAATTTGACGTTGGACATTTATGGAGAGGGAGAGGAGGAAGAGCGGTTACGTCAGCAAATTAAGGAATTGGATTGTGGAGATTACGTGAGACTGTGTGGATTTCAGAAACTGGATGACATCTATTCGCGATATGAAGCGTACATATCGGCTTCTTGGGTGGAAACGTTTGGCGTGACATTATTGGAGGCGGTTAGTTCGGGACTCCCAATCGTCGGATTTGACATCCCTTATGGGGCGCAGGAGTTTATTGACGAGGGGAAAAATGGATATAAGCTTCCATGGGGGGATGTTCATGGATTGGCAGATGGAATTGTGCGATTGTTTACAGAAGTGGATTTTGGGGCGTTTCGTCAGCATTCGTATAAAAAGGCCAAGTCCTATCTTACGGAGGGGGTGAAAGCACGGTGGAAAGATGTGTTGGAACAGATAAAATAATATTGTTGTTTGAAAGTTATACTTCGGAGAGCAAATATTTACATGAGTCCCTTAAAAAGGCAACAAAAGATTGTCTTGCAGTCATCCTGGCAGAGAATGACTTTTTACCAAAGGGAGTTTTGTCAATATATGATTTAGTTCTTGGAAATTATATGGAAGGGATGGAAAACATTAGAACACCAAGATATTACAACGAGCTTTTGATACCTGAAAAATGGAGCATTAATGCTGGGGTAGAAGAAAAATACGGAAGAATAACATATCAGCATGAGGAAAAGGGAAAGATCTATTATGCAGAATCTGAGAAAAAATATATGGTGAAGGCGGTGGATTGGCATGACAGAAAAGGTGTCACGCGCTTTCGTGACCATTACAACCGTTATGGCGTGAATTGTGCCAGGACGGTTTATAATGCGGAAGGCCAGCCGATGAGCAAGTCCTGGTTTTCCGATAAGGGGAAAGAAATCATCGTGGAAAACTATGTGACGGGAGATATTATTTTAAATGACGAGGATGTCACCAAGCTTTTCCGTAATAAGGTGGACGTGTTTATTTATGTTTTGGACAAACTGGGATTGGCGCAAAATAGAATCTTTTATAATTCCTTGTCAACGCCATTTTTGATTTCGAATGGCCTTGATAGTTTGGTAAATAAGGACGTGTTATTTTGGCAGGAGCCGACGGGTGAGGAAGTCCCCGGAAACATGCAGGTAATCTTGGAGGGACGAACTGGACGCACAAGAAAGATCATGGTGCAAAAAAGAGATTCCTATAATAAGCTATTAGAACTCGGCGTGAATCCGGAAATGATAAAAAAGCTAGGCTTTATTTATGAGTTTAAAAAGGAAAACATGCATAGGCCGGAGGCACTTATTTGTACGAATTCTGAAGAAATAGAACATTGTCAGGAATTAATTAAGGCATTTCCCAAGATGCATTTTCACATTGCGGCACTTACGATGATGTCAACCAGGCTTATGAATTTGAAAGCATACGGCAATGTGAGTTTGTATCCGGCAATTTCGGCGCAGACACTGGATGAGCTTTTGGGAAAATGCGATTACTATTTTGATATCAATCACTGGGATGAAATCGCTTCGGTGGTGTATCGAGCCTTTATCCACAATCATTTGATATTTGCATTTCAGGAAACCGTGCATCATAGGGAATATGTGGCGGATGAGCATATTTATCCCA
>CATLEQ010000221.1 GCA_949915905.1 uncultured Lachnospiraceae bacterium
GCATAGAACACATGTTCAAATCCCGATGATTTTACAAATATTCAAGTTATTTTTTCATTTTGATAAGTCTGATTTTACACATCTTTTATAAAATAGAAGAACTTTCTTAACAAATATCCGATATACATATTTCTGGCATGTGGGGTCGCGTGCCGACACGGTGTTGACAATGGTAAAAGAAAGCATGCACGTGTTTGCTACAAATGAAGAAATTTTCTTATGAGGATACGAGGTAGTGAAACGTGAGAAATACGGTTGACGTGACGATTCGGGAAACGGTGGGTGAATTGGCTTATGAGGAAATCGTGGAGGAGGACGACAGGCTCCTTCCCCAGCTCCACGATTATCTGGATACGGAAAGGCAGTTTCGCAAGGCGATATTTTTCTATGAGGCCGGATTGCAGCAGATTATGGCAAAGCTGGAAATATTAAACCGTGAATTCCAGTATGGCAACGATCGAAATCCGATTGAAAGTGTGAAGAGCAGGGTGAAGTCGGAGCGGAGCATCGTGGAGAAGATGAAGAAGAAGGGGCTGCCGATGACGATTAGCGCCATGATGGGAAATATATATGACATCGCCGGGATACGGGTGGTCTGCCCGTTCATTTCCGACGTGTACCAGGTGGCGAGGATGATTTTGTCACAAAAAGACATCAACCTAGTGACGATGAAGGACTACATAAAGGAACCCAAGCCGAACGGTTATCGAAGCCTCCACCTGATTGTTTTGGTGGACGTGTTCTTTTCCGAGCAGATGCAGCAAATCCCGGTGGAAATCCAGTTGCGTTCCATCGCCATGAATTGTTGGGCGAGTACCGAGCACCAGCTTCGTTATAAAAAGGATCACGTGCTGACGGACGAGATGCAGCAGGAATTAAAAAAATGTGCTGATTTGATGGCGGAAGCGGATCAAAAAATGCAGGCTTTGGCAACGGAACTGAAATTTTAGGTTGTTTTTTTACTCAGGTGCGAATTGAACGATTTTAGTATTGACATTTCCGATTTGCGTGTTATAATTTACTTAAACATATGAATAATTGTTCATATGAAATGGTGAAGCAGAGAGGAAATGAAGCGATGAATAAAAAACAGAAAAAGGTTTTGATTCGGATTTTAATAGCGGCGGTGTTGATGGTCGGATTCAGTTTGTTGCCGGTGGAAGGGGTTCTTCGGTTTGTGTTGTTCATGATACCGTACCTGGTGATTGGCTTTGACATTTTGAAAAAGGCCGGGAAGGGCATCCTAAACCGCCAGGTATTTGACGAGAATTTCCTGATGGCGGTGGCAACGGTGGGTGCCATCATTTTGGGCGAGTACACGGAGGGCGTGGCCGTAATGCTGTTCTACCAGGTTGGCGAGTTGTTCCAAAGTTACGCGGTCGGCAAGAGTCGGCGCAACATCAGTGACTTGATGGACATTCGCCCGGATTATGCCAACGTGGAGCAGGATGGCAAGTTGGTAAAGACAGATCCCGACGAGGTGGAGGTTGGTACGGTCATCGTCGTGCAGCCTGGTGAAAAGGTGCCGATTGACGGAATTATTGTAGAAGGAAATACGACTCTTAACACCAGCGCGCTGACCGGTGAGAGTGTACCGCGAAGTGCCAAGAGTGGTGACGAGGTGGTCAGCGGCTGCATTAATTTGAATGGCGTCATCAAGGTGCAAACGACGAAGGAATTCGGGGAGTCCACGGTGTCGAAGATTTTGGAACTGGTGGAAAACGCGAGTTCCAGAAAATCCCGGTCTGAAAATTTCATCAGCAGGTTTGCCAAGTATTATACCCCGGCGGTGTGTTATGGGGCGCTGGCACTGGCACTTTTGCCGCCCGTCGTGCGGATGTTGTTTTTGGGCGTGGACGCGCAGTGGGGCGTATGGATTTATCGGGCACTTACGTTCCTCGTCATCAGTTGCCCGTGCGCGTTGGTCATCAGTATCCCTTTGAGTTTTTTTGCCGGGATTGGTGGAGCCGGCAGTCAGGGCGTGCTCGTCAAGGGGTCGAATTATCTGGAGGCGCTTGCTTCGGCAAAATACGTGGTGTTTGACAAGACCGGGACGATGACGCGGGGCGTGTTCGAGGTGAGCGGGGTGCACCACAATGAATTGGAAGAGAGGAAGCTCTTGGAATATGCGGCGTTGGCGGAAAGTTATTCCACCCATCCGATAAGTAAGAGCCTGCAGAGGGCTTACGCGAGCGCAAGTCAGGAGGAGAACAAGGCCGTGGCGGCGGAGACGAAGCATGAGGCGAGCAAGAGCGTGGGCGAGGCCGTAAATGTGGCGTTGGATCAGACGAGGGTTTCCGACGTGGAGGAAATCGGCGGGGAAGGCGTGTTGGCGACGGTTGACGGGATTCGGGTGGCGGCAGGCAACGGGAAGCTGATGCGGCGGCTGGGTATCGCGTATCGTGAGTGCCATCATGTGGGAACCGTCGTACACATGGCGCTGGACGGGGAATATGCCGGGCACATTTTGATTTCGGACATGATTAAGCCGCATGCGAAGGAGGCAATCGCGAAATTGAAACAGACTGGCGTGAAAAAGACCGTGATGTTGACCGGCGATTCCGCGCGGGTGGCCGAACAAGTGGCGAAAGAACTGGGCATCGACGAGGTGCATGCCGAGTTGCTGCCGGGCGACAAGGTGTCGATGGTGGAGAAGCTGCTTGACGAAAAAGAGGAGAAGGAGAAGCTGGCGTTCGTGGGCGACGGTATCAACGACGCGCCCGTCTTGTCCCGCGCCGATATCGGAATCGCCATGGGCGCGCTGGGTTCCGACGCGGCCATCGAGGCGGCGGACATCGTGCTGATGGATGACGACCCGGTAAAAATTGCCAGGGCGATTGGCATCGCCAGAAAATGCATCCGTATCGTGTATGAAAATATTTATTTCGCGATTGGCATCAAGATATTGTGCCTGATTTTGGGGGCGGTCGGCATTGCCAACATGTGGCTGGCCATTTTTGCCGACGTGGGCGTGATGGTAATCGCCGTGCTCAACGCCGTGCGCGCACTGTTCGGACCAAGACCGAAAGCGGCTTAGTGAAACCGAAAGCAACTTAGTGAATCCGAGCGGAAGCGAAGGATGAACTTAGTGCGAGGTTGTTCTTTGAGATTAGCAAGGCCGTAGGCCGAGCTTAGCGAAACCGAAAGCAACTTAGTGAATCCGAGCGGAAGCGAAGGATGAACTTAGTGCGAGGTTGTTCTTTGAGATTAGCAAGGCCGTAGGCCGAGCTTAGCGAAAAGAACTTCCTTGGGAAATAGAGGCCAGGATGCTTTAATACATGCAGGAAAGCGAGGAAAGCAAATGTATAGAGAAGAAATTGAGACGTGTGAGACGACGGAAGTCCATGAGGATCTGGTGCGGCTCGTCCATGAGACGATGCCGGAGGAGGGCGTGCTTTATGACTTGGCAGAATTATTCAAAGTGTTTGGGGATTCCACGCGGATACGCATCTTGTTCGTGTTGTTCGAGGCGGAGGTGTGCGTGTGCGACTTGGCGGAGGCGTTAAACATGACACAGTCGGCGATTTCCCACCAGCTTCGAATTCTCAAGCAGAGCAAGCTGGTCAAAAGCAGGCGGGAGGGAAAGTCGATATTTTACTCGTTGGCGGACGACCATGTGAAGACGATTATCGCACAAGGAATGGAACACGTTGAGGAAGATTGACGAGAGAAATGTTGAAATAAGGCTACCGCAATCCCACTGGCTTTAGACGGTGGGTTAAGGTAGCCAAAAGTGGATATTTGTGCTATACTTACGACATGGGAACATGGAAATCAAAAAACAGGCACAAATATCTGTTACAGTATCACATTATTTTCGTATGCAAATATAGAAAGAAACTTCTTGTGTCAAAGCAGATGTCAGATGATATAAAACAGCTTTCGTATGAGATATGTCAGAAACATCATGTAATTATCAGATATATGGAAACTGACAAAGACCATATCCATCACATGATAGAAACAGAACCAACAATGTCCATCAGCAAAATCGTAAACTTAATAAAAAGGATAGAAGGCGGTGATCGTAAGTGTTAAAGGCATATAAATACAGGGTGTATCCAAATAAGGAGCAGAAAGTACAGATATCCAAAACATTTGGCTGCTGCCGTTTTGTATATAACCAGATCCTTGCCTATCGGAAGGAGGCTTACGAAAAAGAAAAGAAGTCCTTTAGCAAAACAGACTGTAATAATTACTGTAACAGGGAATTAAAGAAAGAATATGGATGGCTGAAAGAAGTCGATAAATTCGCTCTTACAAATGCTATATATAACATGGATTCTGCATATCGGAAATTTTTCAAAGAACATACAGGTTATCCGAAATTCAAAAGTAAGCATGATAACCATAAATCTTACACAACAAACTTTACAAACGAAAATATTGCGGTAGATTTTGAGGATGGAAAAATAAAACTGCCAAAGTTAAAAAAGGTAAAGGCAAAACTGCACAGGGAATTTATGGGCCAGATAAAATCAGCGACACTCAGCCAGACACCAGGAGGAAGGTATTTTGTGTCAGTGCTGGTGGAGACGGAACATGTTGAAATGCCACATACAAAGCAGGATATAGGACTGGATTTAGGCATAAAAGATTTATGCATTACATCAGATGGGGAAAAGTATGAAAATCCCAAAACAATAAAAAAATATGAGAAAAAACTGGCAAAGCTGCAAAGGAAGCTGGCACACAAAGAGAAAGGGAGCAATAATTATTATAGGCAGAAAGGGAAAATAGCATTATGCCATGAGAAAATAAGAAATACCAGAAAAGATTATCTGCATAAAGTGTCACATGGGATCATCAGCGAAAACCAAGTGATAGTCTCAGAGAACTTACGGATAAAGAACATGGTAAAGAATCATCATTTGGCAAAATCGATATCCGATGTGTCGTGGTACGAATTAACAAGGCAGTTGGAATATAAGGCGGCGTGGAATGGGAGACAGTACATTAAAATAGATACATTCTATGCAAGCAGCCAGATATGCTCTGGCTGTGGATATCAAAATGCCAATACAAAAGATTTATCAGTAAGGGAATGGGTATGTCCAATTTGTGGGATAAAGCATGACAGGGATATCAATGCCGCGAAGAATATTTTGGCAGAAGGATTACGGCAGATAGCATAAGATAATAAAATACAAATAGGGACGGTTCAGCCCGAATTTACGCCTGTGGAGATAGTAGGGAGCAAAACGTCCGGTGGACGTTTGTTCTGCTCCGACCGGAGTGGAACGTAGAAGCGAGGTCGATGAAGCAGGAAGCCCATTGGCTTTAGACAATGGGTAGTTCACAATTTAAATTTCCAAATGTGATGGAATCATAGATAGTGACATGAATTTTTGCATGAAGAGGGTTGAGGAAAAAGCGTGCAAGGTATATAATGGTATTTAAACAAAAGGTGTTTTGATTCTGGAACTTGTGTGATTAGCGTCGGCAACATCGACGGTAGTTGGGATTGGCGAAAAAGAGGTGAAAGTTATGGCTGTTGTAAGTATGGAAGTGCCTGATGAAATGATTCGATTTGTGAAACCGGTAAATCAGAACGAGCAACTTAAAATAAATGCCATGATATTGTATCCATATATACGTCAGGGGACGATATCACATGGGAGGGCGGCTGAAATATTGGGTATATTTAAGATGGATTTAATTACATTATATGGCAAAATGGGATTGCCATATATTGAAATGTCAGATGACGAAATAGAGGAGGAATTAAGGACGGTTGAGTATTTAAGGGATGTGATGGAATGATTGTAATTTCGGATACGACACCCATTATTTCATTGTTAAAAGCTGGTCGTTTAGATTTGTTACAAATGTTATACAAAACAATATTGATACCACAAGCAGTTTATAGAGAATTAACAGAAAATCCATCATATGCTGAGGAATCTGAATTTGTTAAATCGATAAATTTTGTGGAAGTGATAAGGGTGAGAAATATAAAATCCGTGGGTATACTTCGTGCGGTTACAGGATTGGATGAAGGAGAGAGCGAGGCACTTGTCGTGTATGACGAGCAGAAGGCAAATCTTTTGCTGATGGATGAACGTAAAGGAAGAAATGTTGCAAAGCAATTGAATGTCAGGTATATCGGTACGGTTGGAGTTTTGATGCTTGCTTATGATAAAGGGCTGGTTTTTGCGATAGAGGTCAAAAGATGTATAGACAAGATGCTTGAGAATGAAATCAGATTGGATAAGAAAATCTGTAATGTGGTAATGGAACATGTTGGATTGATGGATCGATATTGAAACAGATATATTTTATTAATTTAGAGCAAGAATAAACGAAAGAAACGTACGAACAGTTAAGCTTTCATCTAGGATAATAGGAAGGATTTTATCATGATAAACGTACACGACATCAAGTCCATTCCCATGGAATGTTCCATGGTGGAAT
>CATLEQ010000222.1 GCA_949915905.1 uncultured Lachnospiraceae bacterium
GATTGATAAAAAATATGCTCTACTTGCAGGATATACGGAAATCGGGGAGACGATGGAAGAGACCGTGCAGCGCGAAGTCATGGAAGAGGTCGGGCTGAAGGTGAAAAACATCCGTTACTATAAAAGCCAGCCGTGGGGACTTACGGAAACGTTGCTGATGGGGTTTTACTGCGAGTTGGACGGGTCGGATGAAATTCGTCTGGATCGTGAGGAACTTGCATTGGCCGAATGGTTTGAGCGGGAGGAAATTCCGGTGGAGCCGATGCGCGACAGCCTTACCAATGAGATGATCATGAAATTTAAGAATGGGGAAATATGATATGCAGCGTGCAAAAAGAATCGGGTATAATGTATTGGTCGATATTTTAGGCGGCGTGTTGGTCGGTGTCGGCATTTATAATTTTGCGGCCAGTGCCGGTTTTCCGTTGGCGGGCGTTTCTGGTATCGCCTTGATTTTCTATCGGATATTCGGGCTGCCGATCGGCCTTGGTACCTTGCTTATTAATATTCCGATTGTTTTGTTCAGCTATCGCGTGCTGGGGCGAAGGTTTTTGCTGCGGTCTCTGCAGTCGATGGTGATTTCCTCTTTGATTTTGGACTATGTGATGCCGCTTTTGCCGGTATATGACGGGGAGCGAATGTTGGCGGCCGTCTGTACGGGCGTATTTTCAGGGCTCGGATATGCGATCATCTTTATGAACCGTTCGTCCACGGGCGGCGTGGATTTTATTTCCATGTCGATCCGGACAAAATATCCATATCTGTCCCTTGGGAGAATCGTGTTCGGGCTGGATGTTTTGGTGGTGCTTCTCGGCGGACTGGTGTTCAAGGATGTGGATGCCACGATTTACGGCCTGATCATTTCTTATCTGCTGACACAGGTCATGGACAAGATGATGTACGGCATTGATGCCGGAAAGATGACGCTGATCGTGACGGACAAGGGGCGGCAGGTGACGGATTATATCGACCAATATGTGGGGCGCGGCTCGACGATTTGGAAAGGAACCGGTTCGTATTCCGGCCTGGAGAAGGATGTCGTGATGTGTGCCTGCAACAATAAACAAATGTATGAAATCCGCAAAAAGGTGAAGGAGATTGACGAGAAGGCGTTCACCATCATCATGGAATCCAACGAGGTGGTGGGAGAGGGCTTTAAAAAGGAATAATGGGGTCTGGTTTGTCACGTTGGCAGCGCGCCCATGGATGAAATGAATATTGCGGAGAGTGTCTGCATATGATGATGTGGGGTGATAATATGCGGACAATGCAAAAAATAGCCGGACGGGCGGGAGCGGAAGTCTTGCTGCTTTGTTTGATTCTCGGGGTGTGGAGTTATAGCGGGGCGAAGGGAACAAACGACGCGGCTTTAAAAACGTCAGGTGAAGCGGTCGTGAACGAGAAAACGGGGACGGATGCGGAAAGCGGAAATTTGGGAGAAAGCAAGACGGATTCAGAAAGTGGAAACTCGAAAGAAAGCGGGACGGATGCGGGAAGTGAGAACGCGGACGGGGAGAACGCCGGTTCCGAGGAGAAGGATTACATCCGCTGGGTCGATTTTGACATCTGTCTGGAGGCATTGTCCCAGGCGTTGCAGTATGACATTGATACATATGGGCAGGACGTCCACATAGACTGGGTGGAGCTTTTGGCTTATCTGGCGGCGGGATACGGCGGAGATTTCCGTCAGTACAATGGCGCGGACATGGCCGCCGCCGTGGAGAAAATCAAAGAGCAGGGAATCGATGCGTTGACCGCGGATTTGAAATATTATTCTTATTATAAAGAGGCATATTCGGCAGTGCTGGGAGGCATGGTCGGAGAATTCGAGGTTGCCGGACAAGAAGACGGCGAGTTGGAAAAAACATACGGATTAAAAGCATTTTCCCCGATTGCAAAAGGATTTCCCTACTCACATTATGACGATTTCGGGGTGGCGAGAAGCTACGGTTACCGCAGGCAGCATTTGGGACATGACCTGATGGGGCAGGTGGGCACCCCGGTGATTGCCATCGAGTCCGGCACGGTGTCGGCGTTAGGGTGGAACCAGTATGGCGGGTGGCGCATCGGCATCGACAGTTTTGACGGGAAGCGGTACTATTATTATGCACATTTGCGGCAGAACCGTCCCTATGCAGAAGGACTGGAAGTGGGCGACATCGTACAGGCCGGTGACGTGATTGGGTATATGGGGCGTACCGGGTACAGCACCAAGGAAAATGTCAACAATATTGACGAATACCATTTGCATCTGGGGCTGCAGTTGATTTTTGACGAGTCACAGCGAGAGGGCAGCAATGAAATCTGGATTGACCTATATCCGCTGACGCAATTTTTGAGCCGCCACCAGTCAGAGACCGTGAGAAATGACGAGACAAAAGAGTGGGTGCGAAAATACCCGTTTAAAGATCCGGTGGTGGAAGAAAAGTCAAAAAAGGAGTCGGAACCGATAGAAAGCGTGCAACATTGATAACAGTTCAGATTTGTCTGAACTGTTATAGGCATTGAGAGGAGAAGGTAGGAGATGATATACGAGCCATTGTTCAAGCTAGAGCGAACCGGCGTGCAGATACAATACTATACGAGCCGCAGAAGAAGGTATAATCCGGTGCATTGGCATTCGGCCATCGAATTGATCTATATATTGAACGGAACCGGTACGATTATGATAGAGGGAAAAGACTATCCGGTGGTCGCGGGCGAATTCCTGGTGGTGGATTCGAACCAGATGCATGAGACAAAATGTGCCAGGGCGTCCATGATGGTGATGATTCATTTTTCCAGGGGCAGTATGAAAAATTTTGTCCCGGAATTGGAGCAATATCATTTTCACTGCACGAAGGAAACGCTGAAAAAAGAACAATTGGACAGGTATCTGGAAATCTGTGACATGTTAAAAAAGCTGCCGCCGCTTTATGTGATGCAGCCCGTCGGATACAAGCTAAAAAGCCAGGCGGTCGCCATGGAAGTCTTTTTTGAACTGCTGAATCATTTTGCGTCTCGGGAAAGCAAAGTGCAGACAACGGAAAAAACGGAGATTTTAAATCGGCTGGGCGAGATTACGGAATATATCGAATTGCATCATAGGGAGCCGATTTCGCTGGAGGAAATTTCGTCTCATTTCTATTTGAGCAGGGAATATTTCAGCCGCTTTTTCAGACAAAACATGGGCGTGACTTTTTCGCGCTACTTGAACCAGGTGCGTTTGATGCATATTTACCAGGACATTTGCAACACGTCGGAAGGGATTTTGGAATTGGCGGAGGAGCACGGATTTACAAATTACAAATTATTTAATAAAATGTTTCATGAGACTTATGGATGCGCGCCGCGCGACGTCCGCAGGAAGGTCAGGGAAGAGACGTAAAGGAGAAAATGATGAGTATATACGATACGTTAAATGAAAGGCAGAGAGAGGCAGTATTTCACACGGAGGGGCCGCTGTTGATTTTGGCGGGGGCGGGCTCCGGAAAGACGCGGGTTCTGACGCACAGAATCGCATATTTGATGGAAGAGCTGGGCGTGAATCCGTGGAATATCCTGGCAATCACGTTTACGAACAAGGCGGCCGGGGAAATGCGGGAGCGGGTGGACAACCTGATTGGCTTCGGGTCGGAGAGTGTCTGGGTGAGCACGTTCCACTCCATGTGCGTGCGCATTTTACGCCGTCACATTGACTTGCTCGGATATGACAATTCGTTCACGATTTACGATACGGAAGATCAGAAGACTTTGATGAAGGATGTCTGTAAAAAATTAAACATTGACACGAAAAAATATAATGAGAGGTCGATTCTCTCGGCGATTTCCACGGCCAAGAACGAGATGGTCACGCCCTCTGAATTTGAAATCAATGTCATGGGGGATTTTGGACGGCAAAAAATTGCCAAGGCGTATTGGGAGTACGAGGGACAGTTAAAGTCCAACAACGCGCTGGATTTTGATGATTTGTTGATGAAGACGGTACAGCTTTTGCAGACACAGCCCGACGTGCTGGACTATTATCAGGAGCGGTTCCGCTATATCATGGTGGACGAGTATCAGGACACGAACACGGTGCAGTTTAAGCTGGTAAGCCTTCTGGCCTCGAAGTACCACAATCTTTGCGTGGTGGGGGATGACGACCAGTCGATTTATAAGTTTCGCGGGGCGGACATCAAAAATATCTTGAGCTTTGAGAGCACGTTTTCCGACGCGAAGGTGATTAAGCTGGAGCAAAATTACCGTTCGACCGCCAATATTTTGAATGCGGCAAACGCGGTCATCCGTAATAATCGTGGTAGAAAGGACAAGACTTTGTGGACAGACCAGGGCGAGGGGGACTTGATTCGTCTGGGTCAGTTTGACACAGCCTATGACGAGGCGGAATTCGTGGCGGAGGATGTGGAAAGGCTGGCACAGGACGGTGCATCCTATAAGGATTTTGCCGTTTTGTACCGGACAAACGCGCAGTCACGGCTTTTTGAGGAGCAGTTCGTGGCGCGCAGCATTCCTTATAAAATCGTCGGGGGCGTGAATTTTTACGCGAGGAGAGAAATCAAGGACTTGCTGGCATATTTGAAAACGATTGACAACGGAGAGGACGATTTGGCGGTGCGCCGTATCATCAACGTGCCAAAACGCGGCATTGGCCTGACGACGATTGAGCGCGTGCAGGCATCGGCGACGGCGCGGGAAATCAGTTTTTATGAGGCGTTGGGCGGACTGGATTTGATACCTGGCATCGGCAGGGCAAGTTCGAAGCTGGATTCCTTTGTATCCATGATGGAATATTTCAAAGGAAGGGCGGAGCAGGTAAGCATTTCGGATTTGATGAAAGAAATCATCGAGATGACGACCTATTTGGAAAGCTTGGAAGCGGAGGGCGAGGAAGAGGCGAAGGCCCGAATCGAAAATATCGAGGAATTGCAAAATAAAATCGCGGCTTACGAGGAAGCGTGTGCGGACGCGGGAGAACCCGCGACCTTGAGCGGATTTTTGGAGGACGTGGCCCTGGTTGCTGACATTGACAGTCTGGACGAGAGCCAGGACTACGTGGTGTTGATGACGTTGCACAGCGCGAAAGGGTTGGAGTTTCCGCAGGTGTACCTGGCCGGTATGGAGGACGGGTTGTTTCCCAGTTATCGTTCGACCGAAGAGGAGGAAGAACTGGAGGAGGAACGCAGGCTTTGCTATGTCGGCATCACGAGGGCGATGAAACGCCTTACCTTGAGCTGTGCCCGCCGGAGGATGGTGCGGGGAGAGGCGCAGTTTAACCGGATGTCGCGTTTCGTGCAGGAAATCCCGCAGGAATTGTTAGAGACCGGCAGGGGCGCGGGCAGGTGGCAGAGAGCGCAAAAGGAGCAATGGAGTTCAGATACGGGCGGTTCGGCTGGCCAGGGCATGGGCTCATTTGGCCAGGACGGCGGCGCGTACGAGCAGGGGACGGGCAGTGCCTATGTCAGAAACCAGCGGGCGGCATATCGGCAGGCACAAAAAGATTTCCACAAAAAGCCGTTTCAGAGCGCGCCTTTGCAAAAAGGCGGACAACAGCTTGCCGCATCGAAGGAAAAGGGACTGGACTACATAGTGGGCGACAGAGTGCGCCATGTCAAATTCGGGGAAGGCACGGTGAAGGAAATCGTCAATGGAAACCGTGACTATGAGGTGACGATTGAATTTGACACGGTGGGCGTGCGAAAAATGTTCGCCGCGTTTGCAAAATTGCAGAAATTGTGAGCCGTAATGAGAACCGTTTTTTCGGTTTATGAAAATTTATGAAATTCTGGGAAGAAAATTTGCAACAAAAGATAGTAATCTAAATCAGAACGTGTTATACTAATTCAAAGACGAATGTCTGCGTGATTTATTTTAGGGTAAATGGCAAAATGAAAAAATCTTGATTGCCGCTTACATGAGTCGCGGGATTGATAAAAAAAGAAAGGACGTGGAATCAATGAGCTGTAAAAAGGGATGCTGTAAGGATGGAGAGAAGAAAAGTATAATTGTCCGTGTTTTGGCTGTTATAGGGGTGATCGTGGCGGTAGCCGCCATCGCGTACGCGGTATATAAGTTCGTGACACCGGACTATTTGGAGGATTTTGACGAAGACTTTGACGATGATTTCGATGACTATTTCAGCGAAGAAGATCGAGTCTGAGCTTGAGAAGGCCTTAGGGCATTTTTATGGAAGTATTTGATGGAAAAGCGAATAGAAGACGGGGTGGTGGCCATACGACATCCCGTCTTTTTCTCGTGATTGTAGCATTAATGCATGGAGGTTTCGGATGGCGGTGGCAGATATTGCTTAAGGAGTGGAAGAGATGAAAAAGGGACAGATTTTGGAGGGCGTGGTCGACCGCGTGGAATTTCCGAACAAGGGAGTCGTTTTGGTTTGTGAGGAGAAACAAAGCGTTTGCCGGGAGGTGATTGT
>CATLEQ010000223.1 GCA_949915905.1 uncultured Lachnospiraceae bacterium
CACCGTATGGAAACACTACGACGGGTGAAATCTCTAAACATTTTGCATAAAAGGCATTTACATCGGAAATGTTTCACAATGCAAAAAAATAGTGGGAGTTTTCATGGACATGAAGATTGTTAAAAGTGAAAAGCGTTTGTGTATGTGTTGCATGGAAGAACATGAAGTGAAGACAGTTCTTGTCAAAGAGCAAGCCACCTTTAAGGGTGTAACAGTTGGTTATGACGCTTCTTATTTATATTGCAACGTGGCAGAAGAGTTGTACATGGATGAGCGGCAGATGCAGGAAAATGACAAGTGCCTTAAGAATGCATATAGGAAGATGGAAGGACTTTTAACATCTGATGAAATCAGCGGTATTCGTGCGAAGTATAAAATCAGCCAGGTTGATCTTTGTACTCTTCTTGGCTGGGGCGGCAAGACAATCACAAGATATGAGAGCCACCAAGTGCAGGATAAGGCACATGATACCATATTAAAGAAGCTTGCCCGGGATCCGGAATGGTTCTTATCATTATTGAATGATGTGAAAGAAAACTTGTCGGCTGAGTCTTATCAAAAGTATTTGAACACGGCGACCATTTTATATGAGAGAGATCAGGATTCTTATTTGCGTAAGTCAATTGAGGCTAGTTATGTAAAATTTCATGGAAATCAGATGTTCCACGGGAATAGGGAGCTTTCTTTAGATAAGGTTGTGGATGTGATTCGCTATTTTGCAGCATCTGCTCTGATAACAAGTCTTTATAAAGTGAAGCTTATGAAATTACTGTGGTATGCGGATGCGCTTTCCTTCAAAAATAGGGAATTTGCCATAACCGGGCTGGTTTATCAGGCGTTACCAATGGGAGCGGTGCCAGTAGGGCATAATTCCATTATCAACCTAAGAGGTGTTCCGTGCGAAGAAGTGGATATGGGGGAGACAAATGCATATCGCTTTTCGTTAAAAGAGGCAACTTTATTTCCGGCTCTCTCGGATGAAGATATGAATATCCTGGATGTTGTTATCGGAAAACTTGGTAAAATGACGAAGAATGAAATTATTTCTTTCATGCATAAGGAGCAGGCATATGTTGAGACTGCACCTATGGATGTGATTTCGTTTAAATACGCAAAAAGTTTACAAATATGATGTTGGCAGAAAAAAGTTAGCATTCGACCAGAGGTGGTGGAATCCAGGCCGCCGTCAGGCGGCATCATCAATGAAAATCAGGAGGGAAAGATAGCGATGGAAGTTACGGAGAAGGTTCTTGAAAAGGCAAAGGGATTGATAAAGGTAAATGTATCGGATGAGATTTTAAAGGGGCTTTTGGCCAACTTGCCCGACGTGCAGATGATGTCCATGGTGCTGCCGATGATGGCGGAGGCACTGAAGGACGTGCCGGAGGGGACGGATGCCGCGCAGGCGGTCGCCCTCGTCATGAAGAAGATGAAAAAGAAAGGCGAGGGGAAAAGTGAGTCGGCCCCGGGCAACGCCAAGCAGTCTACCAGGGCGTATTTTGACGGCATTTGGCTGGAGCAACGTTTGATGGATGCGCAGATACCGACGATGGAAATGCAATTATATGGGGAAACATTCCGCTCGCCCATTATGACGGCCGCGCTGTCACATTTAAAAACATTCAATCCGGACGTGGAGGACGCGATGGTGCAGTATGCAAAAGCGGCCGCACGGGCAGGATACGTGCATTGGGTCGGCATGGGTGAAAATGAGGAGTTTGCGCGAATCATGGAGACGGGAGCGAGGACGATTCGCATCATAAAGCCTTATGCGGACGAGGAAAAAATTTACAGCCAAATCCATTTTGCGGAAGAGAGGGGCGCGTTGGCCGTCGGCATGGACATTGACCACACATTTACGGAAGAAGGAAATATCGACGTGGTCATGGGTGAGGAAATGGCAATCAAGTCGAATGCCGTATTGCGTTCCTATGTGCAGGAAACAAAGCTGCCATTTGTCATCAAGGGCGTGTTAAGCGTCCATGACGCGGCGGCTTGCGCCGAAATCGGGGCGAAGGGCATCGTCGTGTCACACCATGGGGGGAGAATGAATTACGCGGTTCCGCCGCTCATGGTGCTGCCGGAAATTGTAAAAGAAGTGGGCAAGGTCATGCCCGTCTTTGTTGATTGCGGGATTTGTTCGGGCGCGGACGCGTATAAGGCGATGGCACTGGGGGCGACGGCGGTCGGCGTGGGAACGCATTTGATTCCTTACTTGCGAAAGGGCGGAGCAGATGCCGTGCGGGAGCGAATGGAGGACATGACGCGTGAACTGAAAGGATTTATGGCAAATACCGGGGTGAAGGATGTGGAAAGCTTTGATGCCACGGTAGTGCATATGTGGAAATGAAATTTGCCATCGTTTCGACTCTGCCCGGGACTTGTACGGTAATATTCTTTAGAAATTCTTTGGTTTCTCCCGGTTTATTCCTTTAGGAGAGTCCGTTATACTAAAAAAACAGCAAAAGGAGAACGCACGTTATGGAAACAAATCACATTTTGGTCGTGGAGGACGACAAGGAAATCCGCGAGGGTATCAAAATCTACCTGCAAAGCCAGGGATACGAGGTATTTCAAGCCGCGGACGGCATCGAAGGGTTGGAAGTCATGGGACGCGAGGAAATCCACCTGGCCATCGTGGACATCATGATGCCGCGCATGGACGGCATTCACATGACGATGAAGCTGCGGGAGAAGTATGATTTCCCGGTCATCATGCTGTCGGCAAAGTCGGAGGAAGTGGATAAGGTGATGGGACTGAACATCGGTGCCGATGATTATGTCACGAAGCCGTTCCAGCCGATGGAGCTGATTGCCCGTGTCAATTCCCAACTGCGCCGTTACCGTCGTTTTCTGGAAAAGCTGGAGCCGAAGGAAAACGTGCACGTCATCGGCGGGCTGGAACTGAACGAGGACACGATCGAGGTGTCGGTGGACGGGAAGCCGGTCAAGGTGACTCCGATTGAGTACAAGATATTATTACTTTTAATGAAGCATCCGGGGCGCGTGTTCTCTGCTGAGGAAATCTATGAAAGAGTCTGGCAGGAACGGGCAATCAGCACGGACACCATCATGGTGCACGTGCGCAACATCCGTGAGAAAATCGAGCTGGACCCCAAAAATCCAAAATATTTGAAGGTGGTGTGGGGAGTTGGATACAAAATTGAAAAACAGCCATGACTGGAAAGACGAGAGCAAGAAGCTGGTTGAAAAGGCAGGAGGCAGCCGGAACTTTATTGTGATTGCGATTGCCATTCTGCTGTTGTATGCGGCCTGCAACATGGTGGCATCTTACCCGAATTATGTAAACAGTATAAACCAGGAGGCGACGGAAGAAGAACAGCGTCAAACACAATTGGGGATTATTGTGCAGCATTTGATGAGGGGAACCATATATCTCCATGTACAAGAGGATCCCGTGACGGAGGATGGCATCAATTATAGGCAGGTGATGGAACTCTACGGGGATGATGGATTTTTCTTGTTAAAGAAATTTATGTCCTGCGAATTGACGAACAAGGAGGACGGCACAACGTCGGCGGCACTTTCAATGGAAGCAGAGGGCAATCTTGCGGGAGAAGCCGGTCAGGAAGAGGCTCCGGCAGAAGCCGGTCAAGGGGAGCCGGCGGATGATGTCCTCGCAGAAGAGGGAGATGAGAAAGAGTCCGCCCAGGACGACCTTGTAAAAGAACCCGCTTCAGGCGGACTTTGGGAAGAGTCCGGTGATTGTGCGCTGCGCGTTCGGCTGACTTATGACAAAAACGGAGAACTTGAGATGGCGGAAGTGGAGGGTGACGCGGCGGACAGGGAACTCCAGTATCAATTGGAGCAGGCTTGTTATGCATATGACACGGAGACGGTCAATTTGAAGATGAGTGTCAGCGTCCCGGAAAATACGGTGGCCGTCTATACGATGACAAGTCAGGCACTGGCGGAATATCTGGACTTGATAGGCGACGAAGAGATTTATGACAGTGATTTTTCCTTGTTTGATGAAGGAACCGGCGACAGGGTGATTTTTACGCTGAGCGGCCTTGTTTCCCGCATGTATGCATGGATGATTCTGATTGCATTGGCAGCTCTTTTGATTCCGTTTAACAAGGCGTGGCATATCGGAAAGGAAAAGATTTTCTGCGTTCCGCTGGAAGTGGTACTTTCCGTTTGGGTTATCCTGCTGTTTTTTATGGATGGATTCGAATTTAGCGTATTGTTACCGGCATTGAACGCCCAGGTGGACCGAGGCGGAAATGGAATTACCAGGTTATTCCTTTCCGGCCGCGCATATGATGCATTTGTCAACGTGTTTGTCTGGTTTTTGCTATTTGCAGTCACATACTGGTCGGTGACATGTTTGAGGGCCGTATTCACCATGCGAGGGGAATATTTCAAACAGCGCATTTGGTGTATCAAGAGATTTCGTGCGTGGAGAACCCAGAGGGCGGAGCACAAGAGGGCCGTGGCGGAAGGCCGGGCGCAGAAGCAACGTTTCAGCCTGAGGAGGTGCCTGAAAGGATGGATGGACGGAATCAAGCGATATTTCCTGGGCGTTTATGACACCCTTTTGCATATTGATTTTCAAAGTCGGACGAACCGCACGATACTGACCATCGTCGTCATCAACTTTTTCGTGCTATTGGTGATTACGTGGCTGTGGTTTTACGGCGTGTTCGCGTTGTTGATTTATTCGGCACTGCTGTTTTATTTCCTGCGGCGGTATTTTGATGACATTCAGAAGAAGTACACGCTTTTGTTACAGTCGACCAATCAGTTGGCGGCGGGCAATCTGGACGTGGAAATAGAGGGTGATTTTGGAATTTACAATCCGGTAAAGGACGAATTGAAGAAGATACAGAATGGTTTTCAGCGGGCGGTGCAGAAGGAAGTGAAGAGCGAGCGCATGAAGACGGAATTGATTACGAACGTCTCGCATGACTTGAAGACACCGTTGACGGCGATTATCACTTACGTGGATTTGCTGAAAAATGAACAGGATGAGCAGAAGCGGAAAGAGTATCTGGAAATTCTGGATCGAAAGTCACAACGTCTCAAGGTACTGATTGAAGACCTTTTTGAAATCAGCAAGGCGGCCAGCAAGACGGTGAAGCTCGACTTGATGAACGTGGACATCGTCGGCCTGCTCAAACAGGTAGTGTTTGAAAACGAAGAGAAAATCAAGGCGGCGGACGTGAAGTTCCGCTGGAGGTTGCCGGAGGAAAAGGTGGTCATGGCACTTGACAGCCAGAAAACGTACCGTATTTTTGAAAATCTGGTAGTCAATATCACGAAGTACGCGCTTCCGGGCACGAGGGCCTACATTGACATGCAGGTGTCGGAAAAGGAAGTATCCATCATGATGAAAAATGTTTCGGCGACGGAGATGGACTTCAACACGGATGAAATTACCGACCGCTTCGTGCGCGGCGACGCGTCCCGCAATGCGGAAGGCTCCGGCCTGGGACTGGCGATTGTCAAGAGTTTTGTGGAATTGCAGAAAGGGACGTTGAAAATTACGACGGAGGCCGATTTGTTCAAGATTTGCGTCACGTTGCCAAGGCAGCTCGTGGAACCGGAGCAGATGATGGAGTCGGTGCAGGTGGCGGAGACGGCGCGGGAAATGAGGATGGAAATAGCACGGGACATTGGCTTGGAAAACGTGGAGGGTGCGTCTTGACGCACCCTTTTTCCATTTCCGCATATAGTATGGTATATTCTTAAAATTAGGAAGTGCGAATATGAGCCTGAAACTGCCTTTTTATATGGCATATCCAATGCCGCTTGCGTATGATGACGAGCGTGTGGAGCGCCGGGATTACGAATACATGAAAAGCCTTTATCCGGACATGGCAAAGAAACTGATTCCTTTTGTCGAGGAGGAATGTGACCGTTGCGAATGTCCGTGCAGCATGATGTATGACGAGTATCCGGATCGTTTGCAGCTTCGGATGATGTGCAAAAGGATTTGTGACAAGGCGAAAAAGGAATTGAAGTTTGACATGGAGAAAGACGGCTCGATGGGTGACAAGTGGCTGAGGGAGCTGGCCGAGGTCATGCTGTATCAGGAATTGTATAAGCGGCGGAGCGATAATAGGAGAACGCTGCGCAAGTATTATTGACACAAAGTGCGCATATGTGGCGAAGTGGCCGTGAATAGCAATTGAAAGAAAAAATAGTTGAGTTTTTATCCAAAAGATAGTAGAATAGACCATGTTGCAAGAATGCAGCCTGGTGGCAGAAGAGGACATTATGAAAAAGGACAATTTGATTTTTATCGGGATGCCCGCCGTGGGAAAGAGCACCGTGGGCGTGGTATTGGCAAAAAGGCTTGGCAAAAAGTTCATTGATACGGACCTTTTGATTCAGGAGAGGGAGAACAAGCTGCTGTGCGAGATTATCGCGGAAGTGGG
>CATLEQ010000224.1 GCA_949915905.1 uncultured Lachnospiraceae bacterium
GAAACCATCCGTATCGGATTGGATGAGGAACAACTGGCATCTGTGACATTGAATCCGGATTTGTATGCGGAATATGAGATTTCGACGGCGTATACCGAGGAGACGGATGAGGATGGAAACATCGTAATCACGCCGACCGTGGATTCTTCGAATTCACTTATCACGGCATTGGCCGGAATCCGGATGGACATTGGCTTCAAGCTGACCAGAAGCGGTGAGCTTGCGCTGTATGAGCAACATTCCAGCGCGGTGGTTGAAAATGCGTATGAGCAGTGGACCAAGTTCTTGAACACGGGAAATGTCATGGATTATGCGGGACTCCTTACAACGGAGGAAACCGATGAATTTAATAAGATACAGACGGCATGTCAGGAATATTCGTCACAAAACGTGCCGAGTGTCATTCAGGGGACGATTAGCTGGGAGGACTATGTAAAAGGCTTTGACAATATCGATTTGGACAAGGGCACTGAAATTTTACAAAAATACGTGGAATTGGCAAAAACAGCGAAATAAAAGAGCGAAGAGGAGTGGTTCATTTATTGGAACCACTCTTTTTTTGCAAGAATGAATTGCCCGAAGCCGAAGGGTATGGTATACTTAATAAAGTGAGTCATATTTTACAAATAGAAGGACGGGTGCGCAAAAATGTATCATTGCCATATTCAATTTTATTTTATAGGACAGCCGTGCCGGGCGTTTGAAATGATAAAAAAGATGCCGGTACCGGAGCATTTTACGCATGAATTTTTTGAGAGTGAAGAACCGGATGCGGGCACATTGGCGCGGGCGGACGTAATTTTTGTGAACCTGCGGGAAGTTTGCGTGGCAGGGCGGGAAGAAGCGAGGAGCGTGGAAGGCGCGGCAGGGGAAGAGGGTACGTGCCAGACGTTCGACCTGGTGGGCGAGGTGCGCCGCTTTCTTTCAGGTAAGAAAGACGGGGCGGAGCTTGTTTTGCTCACGGACAAGGGAATGGCAGAGGGGTTGGAGATGCAATTGTCCGAGGAAGAGTTGGCACGGCTTGCGGATATCTGGATCTTGCCGTTGTCGGACGGGGCGATTCGGTTTCGTTTCTTACGGTGGCAGAGGGCATATAAGCAGGGAAAGGATTTCTGGCAGACGAGTCAGTTTTTGGAAGCGACGATTAACAGCGTTCCGAACCTGATTTGGTACAAGGATAAAGAGGGCCTTCACGAGAAGGTAAATGACAGCTTCTGCAGGATGGTCAATAAGACGAAGCATCAAGTGGAAGGGCGCGATCATTATTATATTTGGGGCGTGAACCCAGAGGAAGCCGGAACGGACTGTATGGAGTCGGACAACGAGGTCATGCAGAAGAAGGAGACTTGTGTTTCCGAAGAGACGGTTCAAAGCGGGGATGGCGTGAAGTTGCTCACGACGTATAAGTCGCCGCTGTATGACGTTGACGGGAGTGTCATGGGAACCGTGGGCGTGGGAATCGACGTGACGAAGGAGCGGGCTTACGAGGAAGAAATTACGAGGAAGAACCGCACGTTGGAGACTATTTTTACGACGCTGGATTGCGGCGTTTTGTGCCATACGTTGGACGGAAAGCGGATACATAGCATAAATGAGGCGGCACTCAAGATATTGGGGTACAAGTCCGGTGAAGACTTAATGGAAAAGGGTTTCAATATGATTGCGCCCTCTGTCATGGACGAAGACAAGCCGAAGCTCAGGGAGTGTATCGAGAGCTTGAAAAAGGAAGGCGACAGTACCAGCATTGATTATCGTGTGGCGCGTGATGACGGGGAAATCTTATATGTCATGGGCAATGTCAAGCTCATCCAGGAAAACGGGGAGTTGTTTTACCAGCGTTTTCTGATGGATTGTACCGAGCAAAAGATGCAGGAAAAGAGAAATGAAAGACATCAGATGGAACTGGTTCAGGCACTGAGCATTGACTATAATGTCGTATGCTTCTTTAATCTTGACACGGGGCTTGGCAGCGTGATTCGGGTTGACAAGGGCGGCGTGTTTGACGCGGCGTTCGATGCCTCGCAGAAGGAGCGTATCACGTTTTCGGAGAGCATGGAACGATACATCCGGGAGTTTGTCTATGAGGAGGATAAAGAGACATTTAGACAAGCTGTGAACCTGGAAAAATTAAAAAGTGAATTGGAAGAGAATGCATTATATTATGTAAATTATCGTGCGTCCATAGACGGCGAAGTGAGATATCATGAGATGAAAGCGGTGCGGACGGGTATCGAGGACGCGGAGCACGGTATGGTGCTCGGTTTCCGCAGCGTGGACGAGGAAGCGCGCAAGAAAATGGAGCAGAGGCGGATTCTGGAGGAGGCGTTGCAGCAGGCGAACAAGGCAAACGAGGCGAAGAGCGCGTTCTTGTCCAACATGTCACATGACATCCGTACTCCGCTGAATGCGATTGTCGGGTTTACCTCCCTGGCACTTTCGCACAGTGATTCTAAGCAAAAGGTGGAAGAATACCTGAACAAGATTATGGTTTCGGAGAACCATTTGCTGAGCCTGATCAATGACGTTTTGGACATGAGCCGCATAGAAAGCGGAAAGATGCAGTTGGAGGAGACTCCGTGCGGCGTGTCGGAAATCGTGCAGGGACTGGTAAATATCGTGCAGGCGGATGTCAGGGCGAAGAAACTTACATTGAATGTAGACATAAAAAATATTTCCGACGAGGAAATTTATTGTGACAAGCTGCGCTTGAACCAGGCACTGCTAAACGTACTGGGCAATGCCGTCAAGTATACGAAGGCAGGAGGAAGCATCCGTTTCGGCGTGGTGCAAAAGACAAGAACGTTTGCGGAAAGCGCGGAGTATGAGTTCTGCGTGGAAGATACGGGCATCGGCATGAGCAAGGAATTTCTGGCAAATATTTTCGAGCCGTTCGAGCGTGAGAAGAATACGACGATTGGCGGAATCCAGGGAACCGGGCTGGGAATGGCAATTACGAAGAACATCGTGGAGATGATGAAGGGTTCCATCAAGGTGGAAAGCGAGCTGGGAGTCGGCACGAAGGTCGTGTTATCGTTCGCATTCCGTTTGCACCACGAGAAGGAGGTGCGGAAAGACGTACAAAAGCCGGGCGAAGGAGGTGCCAAGAGCTTGGATACGTTCCGTAATGGCCGGATTTTATTGGTGGAGGACAATGAGCTGAATCAGGAAATTGCCATGGCGATTTTGGGCGAGGCGGGAATTTGCGTGGAATTGGCTCAGAACGGACAGATTGCCGTTGACATGATGAAAAAGGCCGCGCCGGATTATTATCAGTTGATTCTTATGGACGTGCAGATGCCGGTGATGAACGGGTATGAGGCCACAAGGGAAATCCGGAAGTTGGAAAATAAGGAACTGGCATCCATTCCGATTTTGGCGATGACGGCCAATGCGTTTGAAGAAGATAAAAAAGAAGCTTTGAAAAATGGAATGAACGGCCACATCTCAAAACCAGTCGACGTGGATAAATTATTTGAGACATTGAGTGAGATTTTAGAGAAGTGAGGCGCATAAAAACGAAAAAGGGCATAAAAAATAAGCAGATGCTTTACCAGCGGATTGTCGCGGTCATCATTGTCTGTTTGTCGTTCTTCATTCATGTGAAGATACAGAAGCCCGTACATTACCCCCGTTCTAAGAATGTGCAGGTGGTGGGGTACATATGGCAGGACGGCATCGGACAGGATGACTGGTGGTCGAACGTGATCCAGTCGGAGGACGAACTGCTGATACTGGTCAGCTCTCAGATATGGATTCCGCAAGAGCGTTTGACGGTGGAACTGGCGGAGGTGGAAAACGGCTATTTTGTGGACGCGCGATGTCAGGTGGATTTGCAAAACATGTTAAATGACTGCCGTGCGGCCGGGCTGTCCCCGTTGATTTGTTCCGCCTATCGGACGCAGGAGGAGCAGGGAACGTTGTTCTGGCGTCAGGTGGATCGATGCGCGGTGGGTGGACGCACGCAGGACGAGGCTTATTGGGAAGCGGCCAAAAGTGTCGCGATTCCGGGAACGAGCGAGCACCAGCTGGGGCTGGCGGTGGACATTGTGGACGTGTCTTACCAGAGGCTGAACGACGGGCAGGAAAACACGCCCGCGCAGCGGTGGCTGATGGCAAATTGCTGGCGGTATGGATTTATCCTGCGTTATCCGCGGGAAAAGGAAGGAATTACCGGCTATTATTATGAGCCGTGGCATTATCGATA
This sequence comes from uncultured Lachnospiraceae bacterium, assembly GCA_949915905.1. Classification (GTDB taxonomy): domain Bacteria; phylum Bacillota; class Clostridia; order Lachnospirales; family Lachnospiraceae; genus Schaedlerella. The sequence continues at coordinate 4,205 of CATLEQ010000224.1, forward strand.
CGTGGGGCGTGACGTCGCGGCGCAGATATACCTGCGGGGGATGTGCCTGGAAGAATATCTGGCGGAGAGTCAGGAAGAGCAAACGGAGTAAATGATGGGAAAACGGCTGGAAAATGATTAGAGAACGGTAGGAACGGCTGGGAATACTGATAGGAAAAGAGGAGTGTCACGACATGGAAAATCGTGCCACTCCTTTTTGCAGGGCTAATTTTTTTCGTTTACCATTACCAGCAAGTCATTCAAAGTTTTGTCATCCAGGACGCCAAATTGCGTAAGCGACTTTAACGGGAAGGCTTGAATGAAATTCGACATGGTTTCATATTGGTTGCCCAGTTTGGTTTTGAGGAAATCTAATAATTTGTGGCCGTTCGGCATTTCTAATGCATCCGCGAGCGTGGAATCCGCCGTAATCGTGATTTTGGATAAATCGGTGTCTTCCACTGCCACGAATCGTACCAGCATGTAAGGCCTTGCGGGCAAATCAATGGTGACGGCTCCCGTGTAAGTGCCGGGAAGCTTTGTTCTCGTCATGTTCCAGGTGTCGATTACCTCGGCCGTGTATTTTTTCCGTATCGGCAGATTGTAGTGTCCCGCATTTGGCTGAAAGCCGCTATAATAGTATAGGTAGTATTCTTTTGGACAACCTCCGCACAGCACCTCGCCGAAATCGGAAATCGGGTCAATCTCATACTGCGGGTATTCTTCCAAAAGCCCTTTCATGAAAGCGATGCGGGCGGGGCTCGTGCCTTTCAGTACGCCGCCATGGCTCCACCAAAGCACGTCCTCGGGACAAGCATATGTCTCGCTGTGTCCCATGTAACCGCCGCGTACGGTGCCCTCCCAGAAACGGCGGGTCATCTCCTCGCCGGTGATATTTCCCCAGGTATGGTCAATATTCCCCTCATAGGCACACTCGTCGATGACGACCGGCTTGTGCCATTCGTTGCGCCAGGTATCGGTCATCTCGGCGGTCTTGTAATAATCTACCCGCTGCATGCTGGAATGGGTAATCCAGTAGGCATTGTGGTCGTACATCTTCATACAGTTGTGAATACCAATCAAGTGGCCGTAAGGATCCTCGTCGTGCACGAAGCGTCCTAGCTTGTCCCAATACGCGGCATCGGACTTGGGGCAGTTTCTCTGTGTCATGACGAAAATGTCCCACTCGTTCGCCATGCTCCACCACACGTTGTGATAAGCGCCGAGGCGGGCAATCAAATATTGCATATAGAGCCGGTCCTGCTCCTCGTTCATATAATTGAACGCCCATTCATTTCGCTCGTACGGATGGAAAATAATGATGTCGGCCTGGATCTGGTTCTCGGCAAGCTGTCCGACACGCTTTTCCAACAGGCGGAAAAATTCGACGTTCGGACGCTCATAATCAAACCCTTCTTCCACGCTGCCCTCATATGGATAAAGAATCGGCACTTTGTCGTAATTGTGTTCGTACCATTTCGGGAACACGCACATGCGGATTTTGTTAAATGGTGAGGACTTTAAGGTTTCGATGGTCTGTTCCTGACGTTCCAATGGCTGGTACACCCATGCGTAACAGGTCGTTCCCACGGAAATATGGCGCGTACCGTCTGCGTGGGCGAAGTGATAGGTGTGGTTCACGCGCACGGGGCCGTGGTTGGACGCATCTGCGGCGATGCAGGTAAAGCTTCCCTTCTGGCCATCAAGCGTGCTTAAGTTGGAGCTGGTGACGAAACTCCATTCCCCCTCCTCTTGCGGCATGAAGCGGATGCGCCAAGTATCGTCGCCATCGTAAAAGCCGTGGACGTTTACGGTCTGGCCATCGTGGGAAAACTGCGCCGTCAGGGTGACGTCCTTGAACGGGTTGCCCTCGCAGGTGGCGGAAAAAGAGGTCTCGAAAATGTCATACTTTTTAACAAAAACCATGATGATTCTCCTTTCAATTGGAAATGGTATTATATAGTTCATAGTATAGCGAAGAAGGAACTTAATTTCTACAAAATATTAAGTTAAAAACACTTAATTGCAACTTAAAGTATGGAGGGAGATTCATGAACAAATATGCGTATATCAGGGTGTCGACAAAGGAGCAGAATATTGACCGGCAGATGCTGGCCTTAAAGTCTTATGACGTGCCGGAGCAAAATTTATATTGTGATTACCAGTCGGGAAAAAATTTTGAGCGGCC
>CATLEQ010000225.1 GCA_949915905.1 uncultured Lachnospiraceae bacterium
GGTATGCATATTTTGCCATAATAAAACTCCTTCCTGACTTTTAACACCTACCGTCCTTTTTTAACATGTGGCTCAAAGCCTCACCATTCATGGAAATCATGAAATTCCCGCGTCCTCGAAAATACTTCGCAATGTTCCGGTTTCCACTTCACCTTTACGCCTTGGAATCGGAAATTGCCTTCCAGTCGCCTCGCTAAACCACACATCATGACATTTGCCGTGCCGAAGCAAATAACAATTATTTTGTTTGAGTATTTTTAATAATTCCGATGTTTTCATGCGTGCCCCTCTACGGTTCAATTGCAACACGTGCAGACACGTACGTCAATAAGATGATATCAAAAACAAAAGCCAGAGACCTTTATTGGTCTCCAGCCTCCTTATTTTGACTTTATGATGCACGAAGTATTCCCGTCTTTTCCGTGTCCTCTATTTCTCACGCCCCTTATTATACGCGCTGGGCATCCACGGGTATTTCTCCTCATTTTCCAAACCATATTGCTCCAGTTTTCGCAATTGTTCCACGACATGCGGCATGTCAAGCCGTCGAACCAGCTCCTCGATTAATTCTTGTCCCTTGTCCGCCATCTCCTGCCTTGTCTTCTCGTCCGGGATGGCCGTGGTCGGCACGTGATCCATATTTTCCCCGAAACAATATCCGACCGCCGAGCTCTGGTAGGCCAGGTTCAGGATATCGTTAAAGGGAGCGCAGCTCTGCCCGATGGCGACATCATACTCCGTCGTCAGCGGAACGTCCCCAAGCCTCCCCATGATCTGGTACGCGCCCACGAACATGGAATCCAAAAGCCTCATGAATGCCTTCGGATCCTTTCCAAGAGAATCCGCCTGGAACAAGTCCTTCGCCTGGCCAAACATTTGCATCGTCATGTCCAGGTACAAAATCGGCACGCCCGTCTCATCATAAAAATCGCGCACCATGGGGCCGACCGTCATGTGGGCGGGTCCGTGGAGACTTAAATAAATCTGCCGCTTGAAGCCCTGGCGCAAAAGGCTCCTGGCAACGGCCCCCAAATAATCAATTCCCTGGCGGACGGATACTTGTACCGTCCCCCGGCCGGACGCGGTCGCACCCGCATAAAAGTACTGCAGTCCGGTCAGCAACAAGCCGTCACAAGCCTCCGCCATCTTAAGTCCCACTGCCTCGCTGATGTTCGTCTCAACATCCAGCGGCAGGCCGCCATGCATTTCCACCGTGCCCACAGGCACGATAATAATATCGTTTTGTTTCAGGTATTCCTGCACCTCGCCATTCAACATTTTAGGCAGGATACGGGTACGCAGTTCCATAAGACGTCGCTCCTTTCCTCGTATGAATCCTTTTTCATTTCACTCCCCGCCGTCCCGGCGGCCGGTCGGGGAATCGCAATATCACCTTGCTCACAATTTGGCACCGCGCCAACGCGGACCAAACACCAACTAACCCTGCTCCTTCTTCGCCGCATGGAAGTCGGATACCTTCTCGCGCACCTCCGGGGTGATGTTCCAGACGAATTTGAACGCCGCCCAGCTTCCCAGCGAGAAAATCGCAGGCAACAGCACGCACAGCACCTTGATGCCGGTGATGACAGAGGCCGTCTGAACGCCCCCGGCACTCGCCACGGCGGTGTCATAGCCAATCCATCCCAACATCAGGACAGCCGCCGAATTGCCGATGGTCTGCCCAATGCGGCGGCTCAAGTTGAACGTGCCGTAAATCGAACCCTCTGTACGCTTGCCGGTCAGATATTCATTGTAGTCGATGGCCTCGCCCACGAGTCCCCACTGCATGTAAATGGAAACGCTCGAAAACGCGGAGGCAACGCTTACCCAAATCATGTGCACGAGTGCCGGCACCGTAAACAGCATGTGCATGCAGAACAAGGCAAAACTGGATAGGCAACCAAGCAGCAAGCCGATGCGGATCATGTTTTCAAGTCCAATCTTCTTGGCAATCTTCGGCGAGACAATCAAGGTGACAAACATGATTGGCATTGTCAGCATGGAGGCAAGGCTCATCATGCCGATATTTCCCAGCACATCGGCGTACATGTAGCTTCCCAGCGTCTGGCTCACGTATTGATTGGTGCAAATGCAAATGCCGTGGATGCAAAGTGCCAGGAACGCCCGGTTCTTCCGAAATACCTGGAAAATGTCGGTCAGCTTGATGCTTTTCGCATCCTCGGGCGTATTTTCAACAATGTTGCGCTCCATCGTCCACCGGTAATGCAAAAAGCAGAACACGGCCCCGAGCAACGCGCAAACCGTCGCCCCGGCGCTGTAGCCGACGGAATTGCTGTCCCCGAATATTTGCAACAAGATTGGAAACAGAATCATCGGAATCATGTTGCCAATCGTGCCGCCAAATCCCCTGGCCGAAGACAACGCCGCCCTCTCCTCGTCGGTGTTGGCCATGGCCGAAAGCAGTGCGCCCATGGGAATGTTGAACATCGTGTAGCACCCCTCGTACAGGATCTTGCAAATGAACAAGACGCAAATCATGGCCGTCCCTTCAAAGAAGGTGGGCACGGTCCAGAACACGATGGACGTGATGGCCAGCAAAGGCGTGGCGCGCAGCAGCCAAGGGCGGAACTTCCCCTGCGGATGCTGTTTCTTGGCGAACATCTTGTCCATCAGAGCCCCCATCATCGGGTCGTTGACGGCATCCCAGATGTTCCACACGGCCAGCAAAATGGCCAGGACGAACGTGTCAACCTTCAACACGTTGGTGTAATAGCGGGTAACCATGGCTCCCATCAGGGCGAAGGTCATGCATCCCCCCAAATCACCCAAAGCATAACCTACCAGATGCTTCTTTGTCAATCCACCAGAGGAATTTTTTTGCGTTTTTTTCATTGGTGTATCTCCCTTCCATTTATTTATTGTTTATTGTTATTTTACACAAAATATTTTCGAAATGTAATTGAGATTTCGGCACTTTTTCTTGCAAATCCGGCAAGCATGTGTTACGCTACATAAAAGAAAATACAGAAAGCAAAACGAGGGAAAAACGATGAAAAGAAGCGAGATGATCCAGTGTTTCACGCCCGGCATGTCCAGGGACGACATACGGAAGAAATCCTATTCCATGGGTCTGGGGAACATTTACCAAGAAACGGAGATGGATTCCGCCCTGGTGGACTCCCACCAGGACATCAGCTATTTGGCGGATTACATGGAGCAGCACAGCCACATGTTTTACGAGATGATTTATTGCGTGCAGGGCAGCCTTACCTATTTGTTGGGAGTCCGCCGCTACCAGGTCGGCACCGGCGACATTATCATCATCCCGCCCGGCATCATCCACAGCCCCATCCTGGCGAACCCGCTGGAGATGCCGTACGAACGTTACGTCATCTGGATCAGCGCCGCCTTTGCAAACATCTTGAACCACGCGAATTCCGTGCTGGCCGATTTTCAGGAAGCCACCGTCCTCCATACCGCGGGCACGAAATGGGAATATCTTTCCCGATATTTTTCTACGGGGGTCAAGGAAGCGGAAACGCAGGCTCCCGGCTGGGAAGTATGTCTCGGGGGCAATACGGCGCAGCTCGTCGCGCACCTGGCAAGGGCGACGCACGACTCGGCCACGGTACGTCCCTCACAAAGCGAGGAACTTTTGGAAAAGGTGTTAGAATACATCCAAGACAATTTGGACGGCAAACTGTCCGTCGGCGCGACCGCGCAACACTTCCACGTCAGCGAGAGCACCCTCACCCATCTTTTCCAGCGGGAATTGAAGACGGGCTTTTACAAGTGCGTCACGCAACGCCGCCTGGCGGAGGCGAAAAACTTGATCCACAAGGGGTATTCGATGGAGCGGGTGAGCCTGGCGGTGGGATTTACCGAATACTCGGCCTTTTACCGCGCGTTCAAGTCGGAATACGGCGTTTCCCCCATGAAATACCAGAAAATGGCGCGGGGATGAAAAATCACGCGGCAACGGCGTGTAAAATTCTATGACCCACAGTTTGCCCCATTTTTATATCAGGGCAACAAAAAACACCAGAAACCGCCTCATTTACGGTATCTGGTGCTCTTGGTGCAATGCGGAAGAAGAGACTTGAACTCTCACAGGATAAACTCCCACTAGAACCTGAATCTAGCGCGTCTGCCATTCCGCCACTTCCGCTCGACAAATGATATCTTACCACAAATACATACTATTTGTAAAGCCCTAATTTTATTTTTTAACTAAAACGAAAATTTCAACCTTTTTTTGAACACTTTTTCACTTTCGGCACATTTACCAATTTTGCCATGAGACTTTTGTGGGATTTAACCATATAGGACAGATTTTGTGTGGTTGATGCCCTTGATGTACCACCTTGCGCCCACTTTTATGACACTCCGATAGACATAATGACATGATTTTAAGGCCGCCACTCCTGCCGACCTTCCCGTGTGTCCGCCATCGTTCCTGGTACTAAGCCAGTTTTTCAATCTCCTCCTCGAACAACTCGCCCGATGAACGATAACCATGTATCTTACGTGGATACTTGTTTATCCAGTCCTCTATTTCCTGCACCTCCTCGTCCGTCTTATCGTCGAAGTTCGTCCCCTTTGGCACCTTGCGGCGCACCATCTTGTTGGTCACCTCGTTCGTCCCACGTTCCCAGCTGCTATATGGATGACAATAATATAGGTGCGTCCGCTTCTCGCCCTCCGCCAGCGCGGAACGCTCCATACCTTTCACGTCCGCGAACTCGCTGCCGTTGTCCACCGTGATTGACTTGAATACACTCTTGAACATTTCCGCGCCATACCTGCGCTCCAGCCTATCCATGGCGGCCACCACCGACTCGTCCGTATGGTCTGGCAGCTTAAATATTACCTCGTTCCGCGTCTTCCTCTCCGTCAACACCAGCAACGTGTTTTTGGACTTCCCGCGTTTTCCAATCACGCTGTCCATTTCCCAATGGCCAAACTCCTTCCGCTCGTTTACCTCCTCCGGCCTCTTCTCTATGCTGTCACCCGCCGATGCCCGGGCTTGTTCCCGATGCACCTTTTTGTATTTCCGTTTCTTGTTCTTCTTTACTGGCAAGTCCTTGTTCGTCAGCTTGAGAAAAATACCCTTGTCGATATAACTGTAAAGCGTCGTAACACAGACGGTGGTCTTGAATTCCCCTTCCTTTCCCTTCGCCTTAAGCTCCCCCAGCACCGCCGCCGGGCTGTAATCCTCGTTTACAATCTTGTCCTCTATGTAATTTGCATATGCAATGTCGTTCCCGATTTTAAGCTGCGTTCCCCGCGCCTTCAAGTTTTCCTCCGCCCTCTCCTGCGCGATGTCGGGGCTGTACCGCATTTCCGTTGTCCAATCACTATTCCTGCGTTCATATTGCCCCCGTTTTAGTTCGTTGTAGATTGTCGAGCGATGCACTCCCAGATGTTCCGCGATTTTCGATTTGCTTATCCCTTCCTTTAGCAATGCCTCCAACTTTATCCTGTCCGTCCTCGTCAGCTGATGGCTGCCCTTCTTGTTCGCCATTATACTGCCCCCTCTTTCGTTGCCGTTCGTATGCGACAACAAGCCACAGACCCCTAAAGTCCGCAGCTTGCCATCCCATCACGCCATGTTGTCGCCAAGTGCCGCCGCGTCGCGCCACCCTCATTGTCACGTCCTATTTCTTCTTTTCAATAACGATTTTCCCTTTTACGAAAGACACCACCACGCTTTTGTCCTCCTTCGTCACGCCCATCTCCTTCACCATTTCCGCAGGAAGACTAATTTTATAATTTACCGAATTCCTTCCGGCAGTCCCTCCCGCCTTTCCCATGATGATGTTCCTCTCCACGGTTTCCGTTCCCATTTTCCTCGTCTCCTTTCATTGGTTACCTACATATTATGACATTTATCGCCCGAAATCAAGAAATTATTACAAATTTATTGGAAAAATATGATATGCATGATAAAAGAGTACAGTTGCAACGGTTACTACATCGCACCATAGAAACCACTTTCTCCCGGCGGGGTTGTGCCGGGAGAAAGTGAGAAGCACATGAGAAAAGAAGTGTTTCACTGAAAAAAGCGGCGGGGATTCCCCGCCGCCCTTTCTTTTCCCATCTTTCCAATCACACCCGTTTGGCATAGTCAAGGCTTATCCATCCCGCGCCACTTTTCAGCTTTCCCCAGCCGGACGCGCTGCCCCTTCCTTCCCTCACTTCCGTGATGTTAAACTTTCCTATTCCCGTGTACTCCCCAGTAAACGCATATCCTATTCCCGCGCCCGTTCGGATCCTAAGGTCTGTTATGTCCACCCTCACATCGAACGGAACGCCAGCACCTTGCGCCGTTCCCTGCTGCGATGCGGCACCCGCGCCGTAAACCGCCCGACCGTTCTGGTCGTATACCGTGTATCCGGCGGCACAAGC
>CATLEQ010000226.1 GCA_949915905.1 uncultured Lachnospiraceae bacterium
ACGGATTACTCCGCACTACGTGCTCCCGTAATCCTAAAACACCTCAAATCCGCTCATTTTCCTACGGAAAATGGCTACTTTTCGGTGTTTTGCGGGTCCCAAAGTCATGCTTTTCCATGCAAGCATGGAACGCATGACCTTTTGACCCTGGTATCATCATTATATTGCTTTGTCCGTTTTAAGTAAAGTACAAATTCCGTTTGAACCCGATATACGTCACCGCGAAATACACGGCATAAATTCCTAAAAACAGTGCCGCCGCCACCAAGAAATACATCCAGCCCGCCGTATGTATTCCCGTATAAAAATTAAACTTTTCCCCGACAAACACCGCCACCGTGCCGCTGATTACGGCGGCAAACAAAGCCGGACACAGATAATAGGAAGCCAATTGTTTCAAAATGATGCCGGAGATTTCCCCCTTGCCAAATCCAATCTGTGACAGTACCCGGTAACGGAACCGGTACTTTGCAGAATCACTTAACTGCTGTACGGACAACACGGTCATGGCCACGCAAAGAAACACCAGGCCTATATAAAACAGTGGAAACATCAACGAACACAACATATATTTGACCTCCGGTATCAAATTGTCCCGCACAAGAACCGCATAGCAAATAACCACGATGGAATCGGAACCGCTGCAAAAATTCCCTGCGTCCAGATAATCCAGGTAATCCAACCCCAAATCTTCCATCCGTTCCCCGCCGACTTCGCCGCCCGTGTCCGCCGCCATTTTTTCTACCAAACGCTCACTCTCCACCACCTCCAGCTTTACCGACAATCCTTCCGGTGCCTCCCCGTCAAGCTTCGCCACCATCTCCGAATGGTACGGATGCATCGTGCGAACTACCGCGTCCGGTACGACAATCACGTAATCCCCGCCATTGTGCCCGTCCTGGGAAAACCCTTCCGTATAATACCCGCCGCATGTGAGCCGTTCTCCGTCTTTTCCGGAAATGTACAACGCCTCGGAAAAGTCTCCCGTCTGCCCATACACCCGCTCCTTGATGTGAATCACATATTCCGTCTCGCCCAATACAATCGGCTCAAGTCCAATCATTTCCCTCAGCCGGTTATAATCTGAAAGTCCTATGTACGTGTCAAAATCACAATAAATCTGCTCCTCGTTTTTGTCAATTTTCTGCCGATTCGGCGTTCCATCCTCATTCAGATAATCCGAACCAAACTCGCGCAAATGCGTGTACAGATACGCGTTGACCTGATTGATCCTATCATTGTCTGACGTTTCCATAAACGTGTTGCCCGAAGCCGCCCGCGACGAATCCCCCTCCGAACCAGCCTGCTCCCCGCCATCCGCCAGGGCATATATATTGTAACTATAAATATCTTCCACAGTTGTCTCGCGCTCTAACACATCCCGCTCCCCCGCGAAATCATAGTCGGGCCGACTGTGAAACACCTGCACGTCAAAGGGCCATTTATTTGCCAAAATTTTATTCTGATAATCATTGAACATAAATGCGATCGAACTGCCCAAAAGTGCCAATAAAAATAACGCGGTCAAGGTTCCCATCGTAAACCGCATCGTTTTTACCTTGGACGCGAACTGCCGCAGCAAAAACAAACCGTCCCCCTGATAAATCGCCTTGCCCTTTCTTCTCACATAGCAAATAATCCACGCTGAAAGTCCGGTATAAAATAAATAAACCGTCAGCACCAAACCAATGATAAAGCCCAAAATCATGGCCGTATTCCAGTTTTTACATGTAAAGAGAACCACGGCAAACAATACTATAAAAAGCACCGCCAATGGCAATAGCCATTTTTTCATCTGTTCATGGGACTCCTTCACTTCCTCGTTTTGCTTCTGACTATTCATCAAATCATGAATGTTCATCTTGCGAAACCTCCGTCTGCTGCGAAAGAGTGCCAGCAAATAACAACCCCCGTAACAAGCTGCCGTCAGCAAAAGACACTGCACATTCCATTCCAGATGAATATGAAAGTCCAACTGAATCATACTATAAAAAATGGCCATCAAAACTTGTTGGAACAAAATTCCCAATCCCATTCCGACAACGAAGGCAGCCAGGCCGAGCAAACCGTTTTCCCGCATATAAAGCCTGGAAATCTCCGTTTTTTTCATGCCGATCAAAAGATAAATTCCAAACTCACGACTGCGCTTTTCCAACATGAAGCGCACCATGTAATGAATCAGCCATGCCACGATTAACACGACAAAAAAAGTGGCAAGACCCAGCATCACCGCCATAATCATGGCCGTCTCGAACAGCTTCTGCGTGTCCTCGGAAAAAATCAACGTATTAAAAGAAAACATCATCGCCGTGATGACAGACATTGTCAAAAAATAAACCAGATAATCCTTGGCGGAACGTTTGACATTGCGAAAGGCAAGCTTATTCAGCATGGGAAGACTCACCTCCCGTCAATGAAAGCACGTCAAGAATCTCATTTAAAAATTCACGCCGCGTCCTCTCTCCCCGTACCAACTCGTGAAAGATTTTCCCGTCCTTCAAAAACAGAATCCTGCGGCAATAGCTGGCAGAAAACGCATCATGCGTGACCATGAAAATCGTGGCTCCCAGCTCGACATTCATCTGCTCAAATGTCTCCAGAAGCGTCTGCGCAGAACGGGAATCAAGAGCCCCCGTCGGTTCATCGGCCAGAAGAAGCTGCGGGCGGTTGGCCAACGCCCTCGCACAAGCACAGCGCTGTTTTTGTCCACCCGAAACCTGATACGGGAATTTATCCCGCACATCCTCGATTCCCAGCAACCGCAACATCTCGTCACAACGTTTTTGAATCTCTGTCTTCGCCAACCTCTGCATCGCCATGGCCAACACGATATTTTCCTCTATCGTCAGCGTGTCCAAAAGATTGTATTCCTGAAACACAAAGCCAAGATTATGCTTCCGAAAGTCAGAAATCTTATTTTCCGACAACTCCGTAATATCCGTGTCACCATAATAAATATGCCCCGCCGTCACGCGGTCAATCGTGGACAGCATGTTGAGAAGCGTTGTCTTGCCAGAGCCGGAGGCTCCCATCACCCCCATGAACTCTCCCTTCTGCACCGTAAAGCTGACGCGGTCAACCGCCTTGGTCACGTTTCCGCCGCTGCCGTAATATTTCTCCACGTCGCAAACCCGAATCGTATCCTGCATCCTATCGTCACTCCTTTGTTTTTCTTGTGATACACAAAATACTGTAACAAATCCAGTTGCAAGATTGTATTCGTTTCCCTTTCATGAATCTTACAGTTTTGTAATGTAACAACCCGCGAAGCCGCTTTTCGGGATTTCCATCACAATCTTCGTTCCTTCTCCCTCCCTCGACTCCGCCCAAATCTCTATCCCCAACTTCCTGCACAGTTTTTGGCACAAATACAGTCCCATCCCGGTAGCCCGTCCCTTTTCTCGGCCATTGCTCCCGGTAAATCCCTTCTCAAAAATCCGCGGCAATTCTTCCGGCTTGATACCAATGCCATTATCCTCCACAATCAAACGCACACTACGCTTTTCGGCTTCCGTAAAAATATGGATGCGCGCGTTTTCTAAAGCACGGTATTTCGCACTGTTCAAAATCAATTGTCCCAAAATGAACGACATCCATTTTTTGTCCGTAAACACATGGTCAGGGCAGTCCACCTCCGCCTGCATGTGGCTCTGAATCAAATACTGCTTGTTCTTCATCAGAACTTCGCCGCAAACCTCCTGCAAATCCGTCTCGGCAATCAAGTAGTCCTTGTAAACCTCATCCGAACGCGCGTAATATAACACCATGTCCACGTCGTTTTCCACCCGCCGATTTTCAACGGCAATCTGCCTGCCCCGCTCATCACGCATGTTTTCACAGGCCAACGCGATGGCGGTAATCGGCGCCTTGATTTCATGCACCCAGCTCTCGATGTACTCCCGGTACTCTTTTTGCGCATCTTCAATCTGCCGGATTCGCTCGATTACCGACTTATTTGATTTTCGAATCAATTCACGATACAACTCATCCTCCAACCGAAACGAGGATGGCATCAATTCTCCCAAAAGATACTGCTGTTCTAAATTTTTTGCATTATGTTCCAACTCTGTAAAATAATTTTTTCGGGAAAGAAACTGCACCACCAGCCATATCAGCAAAACCGCCCACCAGCAAAAAAGAATGATCAGACAATAATCCCAGGAATATGCGGTCAAGCACAAAAACACCGTCAAAAGAAACATGCCCACCGCATGAAGAAGCAATAAAAGAGCCTTGTCCTTTATAAATCGAAAAAACGTAATATGCGATACCCCATTCCCCGCTTCGTCTCAATGAAACCACAAATGCCAATTTCCTCCAATTTGCCGCGCAAACGCGTCATGTTGACACTGAGCGCGTTGTCGTCGATAAACACCTGATTGTCCCACAAATATTCCACCAAGTCCAGACGCGGCACGATTTCTCCCCGATGGCAAAAAAGATAATACATGATTTTCAATTCATTTTTTGAAAGCTCCGCCCGCTTTCCCCGATAACTCGCGAACCCTCCTGCCACGTCAAGCTCCACGTCCTTATGTCGAAACCGCGTAACGCCGGCGACTTCGCCCTTATCCTGGCTCCGTACTTGATTTTGGCCTTGATTCCTATCTTTATTCCTTCGCGTGCGCTTTAGCACTGCCGCGATATGTGCAAGCAAAACCGGCGGGTTAAACGGCTTTGTAATATAGTCATCCCCGCCTTTTAGCATCCCATTCAACTCGTCCATCGAGTCGGTACGGCTCGTCACAAAAATCACCGGGACGTCCGAGACGCCCCGCAACCTCTGACAAATATCAAATCCGGATTCTCCCGGCAGATTTACATCCAGCAAGACAAGGTCGGGATTTATTTGCACAATTCTCTCCACGATATCGGCATCCGCGCACACTTTTGTCCCTGCAAGACAGAAGTCTTCCATCGCTTCCGTCCGAGCCTCTTCAAGTACCGTAACCTGATACAAAGAATTTTCCAAAAGCTGCTTCAATTCCTGACGAATCGCCGGTTCGTCCTCCACAATCAAAATATGCATCCTAAAATCTCCATCCTGCTGCCAGCGCAACAAACACTTCCATGCTTCCCCTTACTTTCCTGCCAGCAACAACTCCTTCCATGCTTCCCCTTACTTTCCTGCCAAAATCTGCTCGATTCGTTCCCGCTCTTCCTCGCCAAATTGCATATTATCCATCATACCTGCATTATCGATAACCTGGCTCGCCCGGGATGCCCCGATTAACACACTCGTGATATCTCCGTCCCGCAAAATCCATGCCAACGCCATCTGGGCCAGACTCTGCCCCCGCTCCCTTGCAATCTCATTCAAGGCACGCACTTTGCTCAACGTCTCCTCGTTCACCGCCTCTTCCTTCAAGAAACGCCCGTCCGTCCGGATACGGCTGTTTTCCGGAATTCCATTCAAGTAACGATTCGTCAGAAGCCCTTGCGCCAAGGGGCTAAACGTGATAATGCCGATACCGTTTCTCGCCGCATATTCTTTCAAACCATCCTTTTCAATATCGCGGACAAACATCGAATATTTTCTCTGATTGATGATAAACGGCGTTCCCATTTCTTTAAAGAGCCTGGCAATCGCAATGGTCTGCTCTTTGTCATAATTGGAGATACCCACGTACAATGCCTTTCCGCTCCTGACAATTCCATCTAACGCCCTGGCCGTCTCTTCCAACGGGGTTTCCGGATCCGGCCGATGGTGATAGAAAATATCCACGTAGTCAAGTCCCATCCGCCTAAGACTCTGGTCCAGGCTGGCCACCAAATATTTCTTGCTGCCCCAGTTTCCGTACGGCCCCGGCCACATGTCATACCCGGCCTTCGTGGAAATGACAAGCTCGTCCCGATAAACACCCAGGCTCTTTTTCAGGATACGGCCAAAATTTTCCTCGGCCGCCCCGGGAATCGGGCCATAATTATTCGCCAAGTCAAAATGCGTAATTCCAAGGTCGAACGCCGTCTGGCAAATATCCATCATATTGTCAAAATTGGCATTGGAACCAAAATTGTGCCACAAGCCCAGTGAAACCGCGGGCAACAGCAATCCGCTCGCACCGCAGCGATTATATACCATATTGTCATAACGTCTCTCATTTGCAATATACATCTTCTTTTCCTCCTCTGGATTATCAACCCACTTGTCCAAAAACTCCCGCCTTATAAAAGCTTAGGGACTGTTCGAAAATAACTTGTGAGCTGTTCCTTACTCTTTGATAAACACCTTGTCCGTTTCAGGAACGCCTTCTTCATCAGACACATAACGTTCCACTCTCATTTGTAAATCATATTTCTCCCGAAGTTCGATAATTTTG
>CATLEQ010000227.1 GCA_949915905.1 uncultured Lachnospiraceae bacterium
CCTGCTGTAATACCTACTGTTTCCACGGACCTTAATTGATTCAAATTCAAATCGTCAAGTGTCTGTATGTAGTACGTATCCTTACACGCCCTTCCGCATATTTCATAAAGCTTCTGGGTGTTGGAACTATGTTTATCGCCAATCACGATCATAGCATCCGCATGTTGTGCAATGTCGAGAGCTTCGGCCTGACGCTCCTTCGTTGCATTACAGATGGTGTTTACAACATTAACATCATAACTCTTTTTTGAAATAATTTCAACTAAATCTTTAAATTTATTGTAATTAAATGTCGTTTGTGACACGACGCACACCTTTTCCCCTTGATTTACGGGGAGTTTTTCAATATCGGCCGGACTCTCGACCACCGCCGAGGCCTCCCCCGCCCAGCCGCGGATGCCGACCACCTCGGGATGCACGGGATTGCCGATGATGACGATAAAGCTCCCGTCCGCGCTTTCCTTTTCCACGATGTTGTGGATTTTTTTGACGAACGGGCAGGTGGCGTCCACGATGGTGAGTCCCTTTGCCTTTAATTTTTCATAAATCCGCTTTTCCACGCCGTGGGAACGGATGATGACGGTGCCGCCCTCGATGCCGTCCAGCCCTTCTTCGTCGCGAATCACGCAAACACCTTTTGACTGCAGGTCTTTGACCACCTCTTCGTTATGGATGATCGGGCCGTAGGTATAAATTTTTTGTCCGGATCCCCTTTCCACTTCTCCATACACCGTCTCCACCGCACGCTTCACGCCGGGACAAAATCCGGCGGTCTTTGCCCTGATTACCTTCATGATTTGCCTCCATTCCTGTGCGTAACCGTTCGTTTCCAATTGCAGCTTACAGCCGCTTATCCCCGGGAAGTCGCCCTATTTGCAATACCCGCAAATGGTTTTTACGACTTCTTCAATCGTCATGTCGGAACTGTCCACCAAATACGCGTCATCGGCCTTGCGAAGCGGTGCCGTCTCACGATTTGTGTCCCGCGTATCCCGCTCCTTGATGTCTCTGGCAATCTCCTCGTAATCGCAGGGAACGCCCTTTTCCTTCAATTCCTCAAATCGGCGCGTCGCCCGCGTCTCTACGCTTGCCGTCAAATAAATTTTCACGTCCGCCTCCGGCAAAATGCAGGTTCCGATGTCGCGTCCGTCCATGATGACGTCCTTTTCCCTCGCCAGCCCCCGCTGCAATTCCAACAGTTTTTCCCGCACGGCAGGAATCTGCGACGTTTTCGAGGCCATGTTGCCGACCTCCTCCGTGCGCAGCCTGGAAGTGACGTTTTCCCCGTTTAAATATACCTGCTGGACGCCATCCTCATAATCAATCGTCACGTTCGCGTCCTGACAAGCGTGTGCGATCTCCTCCGTCGCTTCCGGGGAGATGCCTTTCTGGAGGAAATGGATGGCCATGGCCCTGTACATTGCCCCCGTGTCTACGTAAATATAGTTCTTCTCCTTTGCCACCAGTTTTGCTATCGTGCTTTTGCCGGCCCCCGCAGGGCCGTCCACCGCCACGTTATATCCCATTTTAAACCTCTCCTTACCCCGGGCACTTCATACCCGTCTTTTTTTCAAGAATGCCACCGGCATCATTCCACATCTGATATACTTATCCCGGCCAGATACCCCGTCGACCAGGCAATCTGCAAATTGAACCCGCCGGTCATCGCGTCAAGGTCCAAGACCTCTCCTGCAAAATAAAGCCCTCTGACCCGTTTGGACTCCATCGTCTGCGGATTGACTTCTTTTGTGTAGACCCCGCCCCGGGTAATGACCGCCTCGTCATACCCGCGAAGCTTCGTCAACGTCATTTTAAAATTCTGAACCAGCTCCACGAACCGAAGCCGCTCTTCGCGTGATATGTCATTGACCGGCCTGTCCGGGTCAATCTGGCACAATTCCATCATGACCGGCCGCAGCTTGGCCGGAAACAGCCCTTCCACCGCGTTTTTAAACTTTTTATTCTTGTTCTGGGCAAAATCGCGTAAAACGCGTTGATCCAATTGCTCTTTGGAGAGTGCAGGTTTCAAGTTGATACTTAACGTCAATTCTTTCTTACTCAACGCCCGCCCCACGATACTGCTGGCGCAAATCACCAAGGGGCCGCTGACCCCGAAATGGGTGAACAGCATTTCCCCGAACTCTTCGAACAGCTTTTTCTTCCCGTCATACACGGTCGCCGTCACATTTTTCAAAGAAAGCCCCTGCAGCTCTTTTGCATAGTATTCTTTCACTTCCATCGGCACCAGGGCTGGAGAGGTTTCCGTCACCTTGTGGCCGGTCGCCTCGGCGAAACGATACCCGTCCCCCGTGGAGCCAGTGGAAGGATAGGAAAGCCCCCCGGTCGCCACGATGCAGGCGTCCCCGTGCAAAATACCCCCGTCCGAAAGCCTCACGGCATCGAACCTTCCGTCCTTCGTCAGCACTTCTTTTCCCTTCGTATGAAAACGAATCTGGACCCCCGTGCGCTCCATCTCCCGCTGCAGCGCGCGGATGATGTCCGAGGAATGATCCGAGACCGGAAAGACGCGGTTTCCCCGCTCCGTCTTCAGGGCGACTCCCAGCTTTTCAAAAAATTCCATCACCTGCCAATTGGTAAACCCATAAAACGCGCTGTATAAAAACTTGGGATTGGAAACGACCGCCGCAAACAACTCATCCACGCTCCCTGAGTTGGTGACATTGCACCGTCCTTTTCCCGTGATGTAGAGCTTCTTCCCGATTTTTTCATTTTTTTCCAAAAGGACGACGTCGTGTCCGCTCCTCGCCGCAAATATGGCGGCAATGCTTCCCGCGGCTCCGCCTCCTATGATAATGACCTTGCTCACTTCCACTACTCCTCGTCCATGTCCGACAGCGGATTCAATTCGTCCGCACTGTAAACCTGGTATTCGCCCCAGATTTGCTCCAGCATTTCCAACGTGGTCACGACTTCCTTCTTCTTTTTCATGCACAAGGCGACAACCAACGCGTTGATGACGCTTAAAGGTGCCACCAGGGAATCGACGATGGAGGCCATGTCGCTTCGGGCAATCAAGTTACAGGACGAATACAAATTCATCGGAGAATGGATGCTGTCCGTCAGCGTGATCACTTTCGCCTTGCGGTTGCTTGCGAACTCCAGCGCCTTGAGCGTGCGCATGGAATAACGCGGAAAACTGATTCCGATGATCACGTCCTCCTCGTTAATGCGCATAAGCTGCTCAAATACCTCGCTGGCACTGTTCGTGTTGACCGTCGTCACATTCTCACAGACCAGGTTTAAATAAAACGAGAGAAACGAGGCAAGCGGCGCGCAGCTTCGAATTCCCACGACGTAAATCTTGCGGGCGGCGAGTATCGTGTCAATCGCCACCTCGAACGCGTTGTGGTCAATCGTTCCCAATGTTAACTTGATTTTCTCAATGTCCGACTGCAGCACGGTCTCCAAAATCTGCGACTGGCTGATGCGCCCGAACGTCACCTCCATCCGCTGGATGGAATTGAGCCGGTTGCGCACCAATTCCTCCAACGCTTTTTGAAAGCCCGGATAACCCTTGTACCCAAGCTGCATGGCAAAACGTACCACCGTCGACTCACTGACGCCGACCACCTCGCCCAACTTGGCGGCGGTTAAAAACACCGCCTTGTCATAATTTTCCGTCACATAGTCCGCCAGACGCTTCTGGCCCTTGCTCAACCCCTGGTACTTCTCCTCGATGTGCACCAAAAGCTCGTTTGCACTATTTTCCCCCACGTTTCAAGACCTCTTTTTCTTAAAAATCATCCTTAGTATACCCCAGAACCTTTCTATTTGCAAGAACGGGTATATTCTTTTAACCACTCGCGCTCTTCCTCGTCCAGATACGGCGAAATTTTTTCGTACACCTGCTTATGGTACGCATTCAAAAGCGTCTTCTCCTTTTCCGTCATCAATTCCGGATTGATGGCATCCAAATCAATCGGCACGAACGTGAGGTGCTCAAACCGCATGAACTGCCCATACTCATTTTTCTCGTCCTCGCACACCAATAATTCATTTTCAATGCGAATTCCATGCGAATTTTCGATATAAATTCCCGGCTCGTCGGTAATCACCATGTTTTTCTCCAACGCCGGGACGCTGCCGCTTGCCGGAAATTTCCACATAAACCGCTGCGGCAGCTCGTGAATGTTTCCCAAGTATCCCACGCCGTGCCCGGTACCATGGTTATAATTCAAATGCTGCCGCCAAAAGGGCTCCCTGGCCGCATAATCCAGATTCATGCCGGTCACCCCGTGTAAAAATACCACGTCGGCCAGATTCAGCATACTGCAGACGACCGTCGTGAAATGGGCGCGTTCCTCTTCCGTGATCGGGCCTAACACCACGGTTCGCGTGATATCCGTCGAGCCCTGGTAATAATTTCCGCCCGTGTCGGTCAAGAACAATCCCTCGGGCTTTAACTCCACGTTCGTTTCCGGCGTGGACGAATAATGCACAATGGCGGCATGCTCCTTATAAGCGCAAATCGGCCCGAAGCTGGGAGATATGAAGTCGCCTTGTTCCCTGCGCAACTCTTCTAACTTCTCTGACGCGCCAAGCTCCGAAATGGGCATTTTACCGATGTTTTTCTTTAACCAATACATGAACTTCGTGTGCGCCACGCCGTCTTTGATATGTGCCGTTCGAATGTTATCCACCTCAACGTCATTTTTCATCGCCTTCATCAAAATGAGAGGGTTCTCGCTGATGACGACCGAAACCTCTGACGGCAAATTCCGAAACAAGGCGTAATTCACCTGGTTTTCATCCAGCCAGACACGCTCCTCCTTGGTAAACTTTTTTGTCCTCTCGTAAATCGAATTGTAGTCGTATACTTGTATACAATCCTCCGTGAACCGCTTTTTCATGTCTGAATCTAATTTATTTGCATCTACATACAACTCCACGCCGTCCATTTTCACGATGGCATAGGACAACAGTAACGGAAAATATTCCACGTCTCTTCCACGGACATTCAGCATCCATCCGATATCATCCAATCCGGTCAAAAGTAATGCGTTTGCCTGTTGCTCCTCCATTTTCCTGCGAATGCGTTCTAACTTGGAAGCAGTGCTCTCTCCCGCATGGCATAGCGGCAGGGAAAATGCCGGTTCTGCCGACAAGGCCGGCCTGGATTCCCAGATTTCATCCATGAGGTCTTCCTGGTACTTGATTGCCCCATTCTTCTTTTTGGCAATTTTTTCGTATTCTTTTCCTTGTTTGATACCGACCGTGCGCCCGTCAAAGCCAATTACCGCGCCCTCGCCCAGTTCCTTTTCCAAAAACTCATCGAGCTCCGGCACGCCTTCTTCTCCACTCTTCATCAGTTCGATGCCCGTACCTTGCAGTTCCCTGGCCGCTTGTAAAAAATAACGTCCATCCGTCCATAAGTAGGCACCTTTCTTTGTCACCACCGCCGTCCCGGCCGAGCCGGTAAAGCCCGTCAGGAACACGCGCGCCATAAAATGCGCCCCTACATACTCACTTTGGTGATAATCCGCCGTCGGCACGATATAGGCGTCGATGCCGCGTTCGTCCATCGATGCCCGCAGTGCCGCGATTCTCTCCGTCACTTCCATAAGTCACAACATCTCCTTCTTTTTGATAAAAACACGCTGCACATCCGGCTCCGCGTTGGCACGGTGCCGAAATTGCAATAGAAAAAACAAGCGAACGGCAGAGGGGTTCTTTCCCTGCCGCCATTCGCCGTTCCTTATTGCAGGCCCAGGGTGAGAACCTGCAAATATAATTTCAATATTCAGTTTTTAAAATAGGGGCAAAGGGGAATGTTGCCCCATATGATTGATTGAGTTTAAAATTTTTTATTTTCGCCGGCACCGGGTGGGTAGCCCGTGCCCATATGAAACTTACACCGGGTAAGCTCCGTTTTCCGTATCCGCCACTGCAGCATCTACTTTTGTCTGCTGTGCGTCACGATACTTGAAGAAGTCCATTGCCACCTGCGGGAACAATGCGTAAGACAATACGTCCTCGTCTTGCTGCATGTACTGTTCGCATTCTTTGCGCAGGGTATCCAGCTCGTTTTCGATTAAGTCGGCCGGACGGCAGGTAATGACCTCTGCATCCTCGCCGATGACCTTTTTCTGAACCTCCGGGTCAAACGGCTTCACGGTTGCGCCATATTTTCCGGACAAGATGTCCTTCGTCTCCTTGGTCGCCACCTTGTAGCGTTCGCCCATCAGCACGTTAAAGACCGCCTGGGTTCCCACAATCTGGCTGGAGGGCGTTACCAGGGGCGGCTCGCCCAGATCCTGGCGCACCCTTGGGATCTCCTTTAATACTTCCT
>CATLEQ010000228.1 GCA_949915905.1 uncultured Lachnospiraceae bacterium
ACGTACGTGTGTTGCGTGATGACAATACGGAAGTGGAAATCATGGAGTCCGTGGATTATGGTAACACCAATCTCAATTCCATTATTGAGGGCGACAGAAGATATGGGGATGACAATGAATCTTTCGGGGCGCATGGTTTCACCGAGCAGGAATTCGTGAAAGGAGAGCTTGAGGATGTTGAACCGGAGGAGGATGAATTCGACGATAGTGACGACGATGACATCCTTGGGTTTGATGAGTATTATGACGATGACGACATGGAATAGGAGGAGCCAACAGTATGCCAATGAATAATGAACAACAACAAGAACCATTAACATTTGATGCGATAAAAATCGGTCTGGCTTCACCGGATAAGATAATGGAATGGTCTCGGGGCGAGGTGACCAAGCCCGAGACGATCAATTATAGGACGCTCAAGCCTGAGAAGGACGGATTATTCTGCGAGCGGATTTTTGGACCTAGCAAGGACTGGGAGTGCCACTGCGGAAAGTATAAGAAGATTCGTTATAAGGGCGTGGTCTGCGACCGATGCGGCGTGGAAGTGACCAAGGCGAGCGTGCGCCGGGAACGTATGGGGCACATCGCGTTGGCGGCTCCGGTTTCTCATATCTGGTATTTTAAGGGGATTCCCAGCCGGATGGGGTTGATTTTGGACATTTCCCCGAGAACGCTGGAGCGGGTGTTGTATTTTGCTTCTTATATCGTACTTGATAAGGGCGAGACGGATTTGCAGTATAAGCAGATTTTGTCCGAGAGCGAGTACCAGGAGGCAAGGGAGAAGTGGGGCAAATCGTTCCGTGTCGGCATGGGAGCGGAGTCCATTCAGGAGCTTTTGCAGGCAATTGACCTGGAGGAAGAGTATAAGCAGCTCCAGGATGTTTTGAACAATTCGACCGGACAGAAGCGCGCCAGGGTGGTAAAACGTCTGGAAGTGGTGGAAGCATTCCGCGAGTCGGGTAACAAGCCGGAGTGGATGATTTTGACGGCGATTCCGGTCATTCCGCCGGATTTGCGCCCGATGGTGCAGTTGGACGGCGGACGTTTTGCAACCTCTGACTTAAATGATTTGTATCGAAGGATTATCAATAGAAATAACCGTTTGAAGAGGCTTTTGGAGCTTGGCGCGCCGGACATTATCGTGCGCAACGAGAAACGTATGCTGCAGGAGGCGGTGGATGCCTTGATTGACAATGGTCGCCGCGGCCGTCCTGTTACGGGACCTGGAAACAGGGCCTTGAAGTCCTTGTCCGACATGTTGAAGGGAAAATCCGGACGTTTCCGTCAGAACCTGCTCGGAAAGCGTGTTGACTATTCCGGACGTTCGGTTATCGTGGTCGGACCAGAGTTAAAGATTTATCAGTGCGGTTTGCCGAAGGAAATGGCGATTGAGCTGTTCAAGCCATTCGTAATGAAGGAATTGGTGGCGAACGGAACGGCGCACAATATTAAAAATGCGAAGAAGATGGTGGAACGTCTGCAAACGGAGGTCTGGGACGTACTTGAGGAAGTAATCAAGGAGCATCCGGTCATGTTGAACCGTGCCCCCACTCTGCACAGATTGGGAATTCAGGCGTTTGAGCCGATTCTGGTAGAGGGTAAGGCCATTAAGCTGCATCCGCTTGTATGTACCGCGTACAACGCCGACTTTGATGGTGACCAGATGGCGGTGCACGTGCCGTTGTCCGTGGAGGCGCAGGCAGAGTGCCGGTTCCTATTGCTTTCGCCGAACAACCTGCTGAAGCCGTCAGATGGTGGCCCGGTGGCCGTTCCGTCGCAGGACATGGTACTTGGTATCTATTATTTGACGCAGGAAAGACCGGGAGCCAAGGGCGAGGGAATGTTTTTCCGCAGCCTGAGCGAGGCGATTCTGGCTTATGAGAACGGCTATATCACGTTGCATTCTAAAGTCAAGATTCGTGTCAGCAAGAAGCACGAGGATGGAAGTGTGAAGACGGGTACGGTTGACGTTACGCTTGGCCGTATGCTGTTTAACGAAATTATTCCGCAGGATTTGGGCTTCGTGGATCGTGAAGTAGAAGAAAACGAGCTGCTTCCTGAGATTGACTTCCATGTAGGAAAGAAGCAGTTGAAACAGATTTTGGAAAAGGTAATCAATACCCATGGGGCGACTCAGACGGCAGAAGTGCTTGACGACGTAAAATCCATCGGTTACAAGTATTCGACCAGGGCAGCCATGACCGTGTCCATTTCTGACATGACCGTGCCGCCTCAGAAGCCGCAAATGATTGAGAAGGCACAGAATACCGTGGATAAGATTACGAAGAACTACAAGCGCGGCCTGATTACCGAGGAAGAGCGGTACAAGGAGGTCGTGGAGACCTGGAAGGTGACGGACGACATGCTGACGGAGGCGTTGTTGTCAGGATTGGATGAGTACAATAACATTTTCATGATGGCGGACTCCGGTGCCCGTGGTTCTGACAAGCAGATTAAGCAGCTTGCGGGTATGCGTGGATTGATGGCGGATACGACGGGACGTACGATTGAGTTGCCGATCAAGTCCAATTTCCGTGAGGGTCTGGACGTATTGGAGTACTTTATGTCAGCCCACGGAGCCAGAAAGGGTATGTCCGACACGGCGTTGCGTACGGCGGACTCAGGATACCTGACAAGGCGTCTGGTAGACGTGTCGCAGGAATTGATCATTCACGACATGGATTGTGCGGAGGGCGCGGAGGAGATTCCGGGCATGTACGTGCAGTCGTTCATGGATGGCAATGAGGAAATAGAAAGCCTTCAGGAGCGTATCACGGGACGTTTTGCCTGCGAGGATATCAAGGACAAAGACGGAAACGTGCTGGTAAAGGCGAACCATATGATTACGCCGCGGCGCGCCGAGCGGGTGATGCGTAAGGGCGTTGACGAGAAGGGCGAGGAATTGACGAAGATTAAGATTCGTACGATTCTGACGTGTAGATGTAAGGATGGCGTGTGCTCGAAGTGCTATGGAGCCAACATGGCGACCGGCGAGGCGGTACAAGTCGGCGAGGCAGTTGGTATTATTGCCGCCCAGTCCATTGGCGAGCCGGGTACGCAGCTTACCATGAGAACATTCCACAACGGCGGTGTTGCCGGTGACGATATCACGCAAGGTCTTCCGCGTGTCGAGGAGCTTTTCGAGGCAAGAAAGCCGAAGGGTCTTGCCATCATCACGGAGTTCGCGGGTGTCGCGACTTTGAGCGACACGAAGAAAAAGCGCGAGGTAATCGTATCCAATGACGAGACAGGAGAGTCCAAGGCGTACTTGATTCCGTATGGTTCTCGTATCAGGGTGCAGGACGGCCAGGTGCTTGAAGCCGGTGACGTTTTGACCGAAGGTAGCGTAAATCCGCATGACTTGTTGAAAATCAAAGGTCTGCGTGCCGCGCAGGATTATCTGTTGCGTGAAGTTCAGAGGGTTTACCGCCTGCAGGGTGTGGATATCAATGATAAGCATATCGAGGTCATCGTACGCCAAATGTTGAAGAAGATTCGTATCGAAGAAAACGGAGATACGGACTTCCTGCCGGGCAGCATGGTAGACGTGCTGGCGTTTGAGGAGGTCAACGAGCGGATGCGTGCGGAGGGCAAAGAGGAGGCGACCGGCGAGCAGATTATGCTGGGAATCACCAAGGCTTCTCTGGCGACGGATTCTTTCTTGTCGGCGGCATCCTTCCAGGAGACGACGAAGGTGTTGACGGAAGCGGCCATCAAGGGCAAGATTGACCATTTGGTAGGCTTGAAAGAAAACGTTATCATTGGTAAGCATATTCCGGCCGGAACGGGTATGAAGAAGTACCGGGACGTGCGGCTTAGCACTGACACGAAGCCGGAGGATGAGATTTCATTTGAGGAGGAAGAGGCACCGGAGGATGCGGAAGATTTGATGGGCATGGAGGAAGACGACCAATTCCTTGAAGAAATGGAAGACTATGCGGGACTGACGATGGAAGGGTCCGACATAGAGGATGCAGAGGCGGAGGAAGCAGAAGAGGCCGATGCCGACGAGCAGGAAGAATAAAGTAAAAAGCACCCCATCCGATTCGTTCGGATGGGGCATTTCTTTCCTTTTATGGATTTATTCTGAAATCTGCTCGTTGTTCTTATATAGCTGCAGGACATGCTGAATACGTTCGCTTGGATTTAAAAGGGTGCTGATGGAGCCGTCGTGGTTTAACGTATCGATAATCAGCGCGATGTATTTGCTCATGTCACAGTTGATGTAATATGGCTTGGATAAAAGCTCGGGAGTCTGATAAATCAGGTTGGTGGTCAGAATGCCCGTAATCAATCCTTCCTCGTATGCCTGGTCAAATTTTTCGAGGCCGTTTGTAAATAAGCCAAAGGTTGCGGCCGCATAAATCCGTCTGGCTTTTCTGCGCTTTAATTCCGTGGCCACGTCGATGATACTGTCTCCGGAGGAAATCATGTCATCAATGATGATGACGTCTTTGTCTTCAACGGAGCTACCCAGGAATTCGTGGGCGACGATGGGATTGCGTCCATTGACGATACGGGTGTAATCCCGCCTTTTATAAAACATGCCCATGTCGAGTCCCAACACGTTTGCAAGGTACACGGCGCGATGTGTGCCGCCTTCGTCCGGGCTGATGACCATCATGTGCGAGCTGTCAATCTGTAAGTCATCTACCGTGGAGAGTAAGCTTTTTACAAACTGGTAAGACGGGGATACCGTCTCAAAACCACTCAGCGGGATGGCGTTTTGCACACGGGGGTCATGTGCGTCAAACGTAATAATATTGGAAACTCCCATGCGTACCAGCTCTTGCAGGGCGAGTGCGCAGTCTAAGGATTCACGCCCGCTGCGTTTGTGTTGCCGGCTTTCATAGAGGAACGGCATAATGACGTTGATACGCCTGCTTTTCCCGCCTATGGCGGCAATGACGCGCTTTAAGTTCTGAAAATGATCATCCGGCGACATGTGGTTTGTATAGCCGGTTAAGGAATAAGTGACACTGTAATTTAATACGTCAACCATAAGATACAAGTCTTTTCCGCGAACCGAATCGTTGATAATGCCCTTTGCTTCCCCGGAACCGAAGCGGGGAACCTTGGCATCGATGATGTAGCTGTCGCGAAGATATCCGGTGAAGGCAACGTCATCTTGATATTGATGGCCGCTTTCCCTGCGCCATTTGACCAGGTAATCGTTGACCTTGTTGCCTAGCTCTTCACAGCCGGTCACTGGGATCATTCCCAAGGCTCCGACCGGAATGTTTTCTAAAATTCTTTCACTTCTACGCATCATAATGCATCCTCCTTTTGTTCGCGGCGGTAACGTAGTTTTTTCTTGATTCGGATATCATCCCCGATTAGCTTCAACATCGTGTAATTACTCGTGATGCGGGAAAATGCCCGTTCTGTATATAAATCAGCCAACGAGTCAAGCGACAGGTTGGTGGAAATCACGGTTGACTTTTTGTTCAGCAATCGCTCGTTAACGCAAGAAAAGAATTTAGAGACGATAAAATTATTTGTAAACTCTGTTCCCAAATCGTCAATGATTAATAAGTCGCAGTCATAAATATACTCTTGTATGTCCTTGGCATTCGGATTGTTTTTGTCAAACGTGCCTTGTGCAATCGTGTTGAAAAGTGTCGGTGCAGAGAAATATATGACGGAAAATCCACCTTCAATTAATTCCCTGGCAATACAGTTGGAAAGAAAGGTCTTCCCAACGCCAACATCTCCATATAGAAATAGATTTCCGTGGTTCTCGGGAAATGTGTGTACGAATTCCTTGCAGGTGGCTAAAGTGTCCGCCATCATTGTGCGGGCGGGATACGTGTGGCCGGATTTTGTTTCCAGATAATTGAGCGGATAGTAATCCAACTGGAACGTGTCAAAGTTCTCCCGCTGTAAAATCTCTTTTAGATTGGACTGTTCATAAAGGATGTCACATACCGCTTTTTTGAAGCAATGACATTTCTGGTTTCCGATATAACCGGTATCATGACAATCTTCACATTCATAGACCGGCTCTAAGTAGTCGGCAGGAAAACCGCAGGAGCAAAGAAGCTCCTGCTTGGATTTTCGCAGCACGGCCATTTCCTTTTTTAAGGCATCAACGGCTTGCGTATCACCGTTTAAAAGACGTTTTCCGTGCTGCACGGAAAGTGCTGAGACGGATTCGTCAAGAGCCTTGAATTCAGGTGACTTTGCATATACCTCTTCGTAACGTGAACGAAGTATGCTCCGGCTTTTCGATTGCTTTTGTTCATAAATCCGCATAACGGACTGATATTGTGAAGTGTTTAATCCCACAGAATTACTCC
>CATLEQ010000229.1 GCA_949915905.1 uncultured Lachnospiraceae bacterium
TACTGATGGGATGCAGTCAGGGCGGGTTCGTGTCCGCGTTGACGGCGGCGGAACTCCAGGACCAGGTAAGCGAGTTGATTCTATTTTATCCGGCACTTTGCATTCCGGACGATGCCCGTAAAGGGCCTATGATGTTTGCCGAGTTTGACCCGCAAAACATTCCGGAAGTCGTGCCGTGCGGACCGATGAAGCTGGGAAAAATCTATCCGCAGGCGGTGATGGCGATGGATCCGTTCGCGGAAATTGCCGCGTACAAGGGGGCGGTGCTGCTCGTGCATGGCACGGCGGATAAAATCGTGGATGCCGCTTATGCCAAACGGGCGCGGGAAGCCTATGGGGAAAGGCAGTGCGTGTTGCAGATGATTGAGGGCGGCACGCATGGATTTAAAAGGAGCGCGGACAATGCTGCAATGTTCGGGATGAAACAATTTCTGCTGGGAAAAAGGGAAGTGCTCACGGTGGACGTGCGCGTGACGGGACGTAGGATGTTGGAGCGGGGATGGAACAACACCGTGTCCCTGCCATTTGAGGGGACTTGCGACGGCCCGTATTTCAAAGGGACGATTTTGCCGGGGGCGGCGGACGTACAGCGTCGAAACGGCCTAAAGGCGGTAGAATTTACGGCCGATTACCAACTGGCCGGAAAAGATTATACCGGCGCGAATTGCAAGGTACACGTCGTCAACCGATTTGATGGAAAAAGATGGGTGCCGAGGGTGACGACCGACAGCGCGGCACTTGATTTCTTGAACCATGCCAGATGCGAGGCATTTTTGGAGCAGAGGAAGCATGGGCCGGTCGTGAGGATATACGCGCGGATTTAGTGATAAAAGATAGAAGTAATTGATGACATGCAAATGGCAGGAACAAGGCGGCCGGAGAGGACGTGGGAGATATGGCAAAGAAGTTTAATGTGACGGGAATCTGTATTCCGGAGAGACATTATATGGTAGACACCGGGGATAAAGTTGAACGGATTATTTCAAATTATATCCGGGAGGGAAAGTATTTTACGATAAACCGCGCACGTCAGTATGGAAAAACAACAATGTTACATGAACTGGAAAAAAGACTTTTGCCGGAATTTGTCGTGATAAGGATTAGCTTCGAAGCGGCGGATGATTATTTCACGTCTTCTGTAAATCTGGTAAAAGGGTTGACGTTAGATATTGGTGAGAGCCTGGAGAGACAAGGAATAGATGAAAGAATAGTGCAAAAATGGTACTCTTCAATCGAAGAAGAACTTGCCTTGCGGGAGTTTGGGAAAAAAATCACGAGATTGTGTGCAGAGTGCGACAAAAAAGTGGTTTTTATGATTGACGAGGTGGATAAAAGTTCGGACAATCAATTGTTTTTATCATTTTTGGGATTACTCAGGGCAAAATATTTGGAACAGATGCAAGGAGGTGACAAGACTTTTTGGTCTGTCATTTTGGCAGGCGTGTATGATGTGAAAAACCTAAAATTAAAATTGCATCCAGAACAAGAATCAAAATATAACAGTCCTTGGAACATCGCGGTGGATTTTAACGTAGATTTAAGCTTTTCCACGTTAGAAATTGAAGGAATGTTAAAGGAGTATGAGGCGGACATTCATACGGGGATGGACGTGAAGAAGATGGCAGAGGAAATCTATGCGTATACATCCGGTTATCCATATTTGGTATCCAGAATTTGCCAGTTGATGGATGAAGGGATGGAAGAAATATCTGAATATGCAAGGAAAGAAAAGGCATGGACGCCGGCAGGTTTTCAAAAAGCGATAAAAATTCTTTTGAAAGAAAGCAATACACTGTTTGATGACATGCTGAAAAAGCTGACAGATTATGTGGAGTTAAAAGAAATTGTGAGAAAAATCCTATACAATGGACGGAGGTATTCTTATGAATCAGGCAATTTTGCAATTCAACTAGGAACCATGTTTGGATTTTTAAAAGAAGAAGATGGCGTGACGGTTATTTCAAATCGAATTTTTGAAATGAAATTATATAACTGGCTTATTTCGGAGGAGGAAACGAATAGTGAGATGTATCAGGCCGGGGCGTTGGAGAAGCCTCGGTTTACAAAGAATGGCGTTTTGGACATGGATTTGGTCATGCAAAAATTCTATGAATATTTTACCGAGATATATGCAGATGCCGGACATGATTTTTTGGAAGAGAATGGGCGTAGATTGTTTTTGCTTTATTTAAAACCCATTATTAACGGGACGGGAAATTATTATGTCGAGGCTCGAACCAGGGACATGAGAAGGACGGACGTGATAGTGGATTATCTTGGAAGGCAATATATTGTAGAATTAAAAATATGGAGGGGTCAGGAGTACCGTGATAAAGGCATGGAACAATTAGCGGCGTATTTGGATGATTACCATCAGGAAAAAGGATATTTATTGAGCTTTAATTTTAACAAGTCAAAGCAGACGGGCATTAGAAAATGGAATTGTCATGGAAAGGAAATTATGGAAATCATGGTATAAAAGCCGGGCGAATAAAAGCCGGATTTGCCAGAACCATGATGGAAACAGTTTTTGCTGATTTTGAAAAAACTCCCTCGTAAACATTTTTATTTTTTGACGCATACTAAAAGTGTTACCAATGGATAAATAAGACCTTGCCAGATGTGCGGCATTCGTATGTATGAAGTGTATCAGATGTGCGGCATGTCTGGATGGGGATGATAAAAAGGATGTACGAAAGGAGTTTTTATTATGCATCAGGGACATTTGGCAATCGCCTCCGTGCCGATGCAGAGCTGGGGCGCGATTTATGAGCCGCAAAAGGCCCTGCTCATCGGCACGATATTTCAAGATTTGGACCTTCCGTTCTTTTTGGCGGAGCAGGAAATGCCGTCGCCAATTCCTACACAAACGCCATCTCCGGTGTCGCCCGGGATGCCCGGGAGCGTGACGGAAATTCCGGTTCGAGAACCGGGAAAATTGGACGAGGTGCCCTTGAATACGCCGGGAAAATCACAAGAACAAGAAAAAAGGGAAACCTTGTTATGTCAGATTTATGCGGTAAGCTTCGCGCTGGACGATCTCCGGCTCTATATGGACACGCATCCCAAGGATAAAAGCTGTTTGAAGCTTTTAAAGGATGCCGTCAGGACGAGAAAGGAGCTTATGAAAGATTTTGCAGACCAGTTTTATCCGTTGACGATGGACTGTATGGCGGACATCTATGAAAAAAATCCGGCATCGGAGTGCTATTGCTGGGAGAAAGGGCCTCTGCCCTGGGAAGGAGCGTGCGTGTAAATGTGGCTTTATGAAAAGAGATTGCAGTACCCGGTGAAAATCACCAAGACCTGCCCGAAGACGGCGCAGCTCATCATCAGCCAGTACGGCGGGCCGGACGGGGAATTGTCGGCCTCCATGCGGTATCTGTCGCAGCGGTATTCCATGCCGGTCAAGTCGGTCGGCGGGTTGCTTACGGACATCGGCACCGAGGAACTTGGGCATCTGGAAATCATTTGCGCGATGGTTTATCAACTGACGAAAAACCTCACGCCCGAGCAGGCAAAGACCGCCGGATTCGACGCGTATTATATTGACCATACGACGGCGTTGTGGCCGCAAGCAGCGGCGGGCGTGCCATTTACCTCGCTGGAATTCCAATCCAAGGGGGACGCGGTCTGCGATTTGACGGAAAACCTGGCCGCCGAGCAAAAGGCGCGCGTCGTATATGAAAACCTCCTGCGCGTCATCGACGACCCGGACGTGCGCGAACCGCTGAAATTCCTGCGCTCGCGGGAAATCGTGCATTTCCAGCGGTTCGGCGAGGCACTGGAAAAGACGAAGGAAAAGCTGGACTCCCGCAATTTCTACTATTTTAATGCCGAGTTCGACAAGGAGATGGCGAAAAAGCAAGGAATTGGCCTGGATATTGAAGTGGAAAAATAAAATCGAATGATAATGGGGTCAAAATATTTGACCCCGCTTTTCTTACGTGGTATTATCGAAGGAAGATATTATGTTTATGAGGAGGTGCCAGTAAAACTGAACCAGATTGGTTCAGAAATCCAGGAGAAAAAACTGAATCGAGCCGGATTGGAAATGCAATTTCCGTCTTTTTTTGCATATGTTCCCTGGAAACACCATGTCCTTATTATACAGAAATGTAGGACGATTCAAGAAGCGTTATTTTACATTAAACGGACAGTCGATGAGAATTTGAGCCGAAACGCTTTGGATAACTGTATCCGTGCTGATATGTATCATGTGATGGTTGGGCTTTTGTTGGTAGGCAAAAGGAAATTATCATTTCAGGAAAAACCAGAAAAATCGATCTGCTTTTTTATCATATTTATCTGAGATGTTATGTGGTGATAGAGTTGAAAGTGAAGCCGTTTGAGCCTGAATTTGCCGGCAAACTTAATTTTTATGTGAATGCGGTAAATGAATTGATCCGCAGGGATAGCGATAATCCTTCAATCGGCCTGCTGATTTGTAAAGACATGGATCGAACCGAAGTGCAGATGGCATTCGAGGGGATTACGACACCTATGGGAGTTGCGACTTATGATAATGTGAGAATCAAAGAAATTCAGGCTCATCTGCCTACGGCTGAACAGATTCAGCGGCAGATTGAGATTGCGGAAGAAGAGTTCCGGTTGAGTATGCAAAAGAAAATAGAGAAATCCGATGATGCGTAGTATCTGGCCATGATTGATAGGGGGATTCACCGGATAGCATCAGGAAGAGGGCGGCGACATGAACTGATAGAGGTGGAGGACGATGAATAAATTATGGTCTGATCGAGCGTGGAATGATTATTTGTATTGGTAGGAACTTGTGGCTGATAGCATGTAAGGGACATTATGAAGATTGAGGGTGAAAGAAAATGCCGGTAAAATTGGTGAGAAACGACATTACGAAAATTCATTGCGATGCGATTGTGAACGCCGCGAACTCCTCATTGCTCGGTGGAGGCGGCGTGGATGGTGCCATACATAGGGCCGCCGGTCGGGGACTTTTGAAGGAATGCATGACGCTTGGGGGCTGCAAGACGGGGCAGGCGAAGGTGACTGGAGGCTACAATTTGCCGTGCCGTTACGTGATTCACACGGTCGGACCCAAATGGCGGGGCGGAAATGACGGGGAGCGAGAGCTTCTGGAGAGCTGCTATCGGGAATTCTTGCGCCTGGCAAAGGAAAAGGGGTGTGAATCCGTCGCCTTTCCTCTGATTTCTTCGGGAGTGTATGGATACCCGAAAGACCAGGCACTGCGGGTGGCGATGGATGTCATCGGCGATTTCGTGATGGAACATGACATGCTCGTGTACCTTGTCATGTTCGACAAGGCATCGTGTCAAATTGGGGAAAAGTTATTTTCCGATATTCAGGCCTATATAGATGACCATTACGTCGAACTTCATCTGGATGAAAATTATGAAATGATGCGCGAGGCACAAGAAAGCCAACTGTTTGGGATGGAGGATGAGGAGTCATGTGAGATGGAGCCTCGGGGAGCCATGTGGCAGGGGGATGAGGAAGCGTGGCAGGCTCCCTCGTCTGGGGTAAGGGAGGAAAAGACCCTGGCATCGAGGTTTCGATGGCCAAGGCAACGGAAGGATGCGGACAAGGAACTATTTGAGGCAACGCGGTTCTGCCCCGTGAAATGGCAGGAGGACGAGGAACCGATTACGATGCCCTATGCCGAAGAGTCCGTTACGGCACCAAATGGAGAGAAACCAATCGCGATGGCTTCTGCCATGGAACCGACAACGATGCCCTATGCCGCGGCCGCACCCAGTCTGGAGGAACTCGTAAACCAGGTGGACGAGAGTTTCTCGCAGATGTTGCTTCGAAAAATCGATGAAAAGGAAATGACGGATGCCCAATGTTACAAGAAGGCCAACATTGACCGTAAACTGTTCTCCAAAATCCGCAAGGACGTGTATTACAAGCCAAGCAAGACGACGGCAATCGCCTTTGCCATCGCGCTGGAGCTCTCCCTTGAGGAGACGAAGGACATGCTGATGAAGGCCGGGTTTGCGCTGTCGCATAGCAATAAGTTCGATATCATTATCGAGTACTTCATACAACATAAAAATTATAATATCTTTGAAATAAATGAAGCACTGTTCACGTTTGACCAAAGCTTGTTGGGGTAGGTGGTGTTTTGTGTGACTGTCCTGGGACTGAACAATAACACGAAAGTAAATTATCTTGAAAATTATCTTGAAATAAAAAATTTTCTTGCCTCTTTTTGGTATTTGTGTTATAGTCTCAGTAGAGCATTATTTTTCTTTGGAAGTGTTTTGATGATTGCGCAAACATTTTCAACTTTCC
>CATLEQ010000230.1 GCA_949915905.1 uncultured Lachnospiraceae bacterium
GCGTATACGTGCCGGATAAAAACGGAAATTTGCGGGATGTCGTGCTGGGGTACAGTAACGCAAAGAGTTATGAGGAGGGCGGCGTGTTTTTCGGCGCGGTCGTGGGACGGTGCGCGAACCGGATTGGCGGTGCCGAGTTTGAAATAAACGGCGTGACCTATAAGCTGGGGAAAAATGACAACGGAAACAACCTGCACAGCGGACCGGATTTTATGCACCTGCGCCGCTGGGACGTGAAGGAGCAGGCGGATGACCATATTACGTTTTCTTTGTTTAGCAAGGACGGCGACCAGGGATACCCGGGAAATGTCGAGATTACGGTGACCTATGAATGGACCGAGGATCATGAGATTCGTTGTATTTATGACGCGGTGCCGGATCAGGATACGATTCTGAATCTGACCAACCACAGTTATTTTAATCTGAACGGGGCTGAGATTTGGAATTGTCTCAATCATAAGGCACAGATTTCGGCAGATTATTTTACGAGGGCGGACGCGGAGTCGATTCCGACGGGAGAACTTGTACCGGTTGAGGGTACGCCGATGGATTTTCGTGAATGGCATCTGGTTGGCGAGAGGATTGACGAGGACTATGAGGCGCTTCGGTTGGGGAAGGGATATGACCACAACTGGGTGTTAAATAATCCGGGAACGTATCGGAGGGTGGCCGGGCTTCGCGCGCAGAACAGCGGCATCGAGATGGCGGTTTATACGGACTTGCCGGGCATGCAGTTCTATACGGGCAATTTTGTCGAGCATGAGTTGGGAAAAGGGTCGTGTTTTTACGGTCCCAGACAAGGCGCTTGCTGTGAGACGCAGTATTTCCCGGACGCGGTTCACCATGAAGGGTTTGAAAGCCCAATCTGCAAGGCGGGAGAAAAGTACCACACGGTAACCGCTTATCGGTTCTACGTGGAGGAATGGGAATAACATGGGGAAGTTTGTGTACATAGCGGAGAAGCCTAGCGTGGCGCAGGAATTTGCCAAGGCTTTGAAGCTGAAAACAAGGCGCGGGGACGGTTTTTTGGAGTCGGAGGAGGCCATCGTCACCTGGTGCGTGGGGCATCTGGTGACGATGAGTTACCCGGAGGAATACGACCCGGCGTTAAAAAGGTGGAGCCTTGCGACTCTGCCTTTTATACCACAGGAATTTAAGTACGAGGTGATTCCGGCGGTAGAGAAGCAATTTCGGATCGTGAGCCATATATTAAATCGGGAGGACGTGGAGCGCATTTACGTCTGTACCGACTCGGGGCGCGAGGGAGAGTACATTTACCGGCTGGTCGAGCAGCAGGCGAACGTTCGGGGGAAAGAACGCCGCCGGGTCTGGATTGACTCGCAGACCGAGGAGGAAATTCTGCGCGGAATCCGCGAGGCGAAGGATTTGTCGGAATATGACAACCTGAGCGCGTCGGCTTATTTGCGGGCGAAGGAAGATTATTTGATGGGGATTAATTTTTCCCGCCTTTTGACATTGAAATATGGCGACAGCATTTCCAATTACTTGCACACGAAGTACGCGGTCATTTCCGTGGGACGGGTGATGACCTGCGTGCTGGGGATGGTGGTGCGCCGAGAACGGGAAATCCGTGAGTTCGTGAAAACCCCGTTTTATCGCGTGATTGCCACGATGGACGCGGGAGAAGGCATGACAAGCGGGCGGGTAGCGAGTGGTTTGCCGAAAACTGTCATGCCGGCGGAAGGAAGCCTGCAAGGCTATACGTTTGAGGGCGAATGGCGGGTGGCACCGGGTTCTCGGTATCTGGATTCGCCGAAACTGTATAAGGAAAATGGTTTCAAGAAAAAGGAAACGGCGCAGGAGTTGATTGACGTTTTGTCGCAGCCGCAACCGGTGCAAGCGCAGATAACGGCGATGGAAAAAAAGAAGGAAAAGAAAAACCCGCCGCTTTTGTACAATTTGGCAGAGCTGCAAAATGATTGTTCCAAGCGGTTTAAAATCAGCCCGGACGAGACGCTTCGCATTGTGCAGGAATTGTACGAGAAAAAATTGGTGACGTATCCGCGTACGGATGCCCGCGTGTTATCCACGGCCGTGGCGAAGGAAATCAGCCGCAATTTGAACGGGTTGTCCAAATATCCGATGGCGGCTCCTTATTTGCAGGACATTTTACAGTTTGGCACGCATAAGGGACTGGCAAAGACACGCTATGTCAACGACAAGCAGATTACCGACCACTATGCGATTATTCCGACGGGGCAGGGGCTTTCGGCATTAAATTCTGTCTCGGCTACGGCGAAAAACGTGTATCATTGCATCGTAAGGCGGTTTTTGAGCATTTTTTATCCGCCGGCGGTGTATCAGAAGGTGTCGCTGACTTTGAAAATCAAGGAGGAAAGCTTTTTCGCGAATTTCAAAGTGCTGGCGGAAGAAGGGTATTTGAAGGTGGCCGGAGTGCCACAGAAGAAAGCGGGCGCGGCTTCGGATGGCGAACGGGCGCAAGTGTTAGATGCAAACGGCATGGTGCAAACGGATGGCGGCGCGGCGCGGTCAGGCGACGGAGCGGAACCGTTTGCGGATGGCGATGCTGACGGTGCGCAGAGCACGGACGCGCAGTTTTTCGCGGCGATCCAGAAGCTGAAAAAGGGGATGGTACTTCCGGTGCGATCTCTGGAAATCAAGGAGGGTGAGACCTCGCCGCCGAAGCGTTACAATTCTGGTTCCATGATTCTGGCGATGGAAAATGCCGGACAGTTGATTGAGGACGAGGAACTGCGTGCGCAAATCAAGGGCAGCGGGATCGGCACGAGCGCCACCCGGGCGGAAATTTTGAAAAAACTGTGCAATATCAAGTATCTGGCGTTGAATAAAAAAACACAGGTCATCACTCCGACGTTGCAGGGCGAGATGGTGTTTGACGTGGTAAATGGTTCGATTCGCTCGCTTTTGAACCCCGAGCTTACCGCAAGTTGGGAGAAGGGCTTGAATTATGTGGCAGAGGGCGACATCACGCCGGATGAGTATATGCAGAAGTTAAGTCACTTTATCGTGAGCCGCACGGACGGAGTGCGGGGCTTGAACAATCAGTACCAGTTGCGGGCCTGCTATGACAAGGCGGCACAGTTTTATAAAAAAGAAAAGAGCGGAAACAGTACGGGAAAAGGTTCGAAAAAGAATGAAAAACAAGGTTAGAATGGAGGAGGTTGCTATTATGGAAGGAATCAAAAAGGAATTGACGGTGCAGGAGTTGTACAATTTGGAAGAGACGATTGCGGGAAAGCTGTTTGACGGCGCGACTTATCCGTGGGAGGTGTTGGCCAAAATCAGTGATTTTATATTGGAACTGGGTGCGACGTTGAGTGAGGAAGAGTATGAGAAGCGCGGGGAAAACGTGTGGGTGGCCAAGTCCGCCACCGTCGCGCCGACCGCCTATATTAACGGCCCGGCCATTATCGGGAAAAATGCGGAGGTGCGTCACTGCGCGTTTATCCGGGGCAATGCCATCGTCGGCGAGGGGGCGGTCGTGGGCAATTCCACGGAGCTGAAAAACGTGGTGTTGTTTAACAAGGTGCAGGTTCCGCATTATAATTACGTGGGGGATTCCATTTTAGGCTATAAGGCACATATGGGAGCCGGTTCGATTACGTCAAACGTGAAGTCGGATAAGAAGCTGGTGTTGGTGAAGACACCGGACGGAAATATCGAAACGGGACGCAAGAAATTCGGTGCGATGATTGGCGATAACGTGGAAGTCGGTTGCGGAAGCATCCTGAATCCGGGTTCCGTGATTGGCCGGGAGACGAACATTTATCCGCTTTCTTCCGTAAGAGGATATGTCCCGGCGGGAAGCATTTATAAAAAACAGGGCGAAGTCGTAGAAAAGGTGTGAGACAGAGAAAATAGGTTGACACGGGCGCATGCCCGTGTTAAACTATTGCTAATTCGATTTAATGCTTTAAAGCGTAACGGTTTAAAGCGTAGATACGGATAAAAGAAATACGAAAAGAAATGAGGAAAGAATCATGGGGATGAAAATTTTATTGTTGATTGTATTTTTTGCGGTTATGGTGGGCGTGGGATTTTATTCACGCAGGCACACGAAGAGCGTGGACGGATTCGTGCTGGGCGGCAGGAACGTAGGGCCGTGGCTGACGGCTTTCGCGTATGGAACGTCCTATTTTTCGGCGGTGGTGTTTGTCGGATATGCGGGACAGTTTGGCTGGAAATACGGACTTGCCTCGACCTGGATCGGGCTGGGCAACGCGGTGATCGGAAGTCTTTTGGCCTGGGTGGTTCTGGGAAGACGCACCAGGGTCATGACGCAGCATTTGCAGTCGAAAACGATGCCGGAGTTTTTCGGACAGCGTTTTGATAGTGAAGTGTTAAAGATCGTGGCATCTTTGATTGTATTTATTTTCCTGATTCCGTACACGGCTTCCGTGTACAATGGATTGTCAAGGTTGTTCGGGATGGCGTTTAATATTCCATATGCAATCTGCGTGGTCGTGATGGCGGTCTTCACCGCAATTTACGTGATTCTCGGCGGATATATGGCAACGGCGATTAATGACTTCATACAAGGAATCATCATGCTGTTCGGCATCGTGGCGGTAATCGGAGCCGTATTGAGCGGCCAGGGCGGATTTATCGAGGCGATTCGCACGATGGCGGAGATTCCAAGCGACGTGGCCATCACGCAGGGGCAGCCGGGGGCATTTACCTCGTTTTTCGGCCCGGATCCGCTCAACTTGCTTGGCGTCGTGATCTTGACCTCCCTTGGAACATGGGGACTGCCGCAGATGGTCGGCAAGTTCTACGCCATCAAGGATGAGAAATCCATCCAGACCGGCACGATTATCTCCACGTTGTTCGCGGTCGTGATTTCCGGGGGATGTTATTTTCTTGGCGGATTCGGACGGTTGTTTGATAATCCGGCCATTTACAATAGCGAGACGGGCGCGGTCGTGTTTGACAGTATCATTCCTTACATGCTGTCCACCCTGCCGGACATCCTGATTGGTATCGTGGTGGTATTGGTGCTTTCGGCCTCCATGTCCACGCTGTCGTCGCTGGTTTTGACCTCGAGTTCGACGATGACTTTGGATTTGCTCAAAGGCCGCGTGATGAAAAATATGGATGAAAAGAAGCAGGTAGTCGTGATGCAGGTGCTGATTGTATTTTTCATCGTGGTGTCCGTGGTCATCGCGCTCAATCCGCCGACCTTTATCGCGCAGCTCATGGGTATTTCCTGGGGCGCGTTGGCGGGCGCGTTTTTGGCACCGTTCATGTATGGCTTGTACTGGAAGGGCGTGACCAAGGCGGCCGTGTGGGCAAGCTTTATCACGGGCGTGGGAATCACGGTGTCCAATATGTTCATCGGTTATATCGCGTCCCCGATTAACGCGGGTGCCATCGCCATGCTGGCGGGACTTGTCGTGGTGCCGGTGGTAAGCCTTTTGACACCGAAGATGGATAAAAAGGCCGTGGAAGAGATTTTTGAATGCTATGATGA
Source organism: uncultured Lachnospiraceae bacterium (assembly GCA_949915905.1). Classification (GTDB taxonomy): domain Bacteria; phylum Bacillota; class Clostridia; order Lachnospirales; family Lachnospiraceae; genus Schaedlerella. Next base: position 5,474 of record CATLEQ010000230.1, read on the forward strand.
AAAAGTAGTAAGAACGAAGAAGCAGTCTTTGGAATAAGGTTAAAATGCTTAGAGGCATGATGCATGTTACTGGTTTGCATCGTGCCTTTTGTTTCCTATGGCATCGGTCAGGTTTACGTGCATCCTCTGAGCCAGTCAGCGTAGTGGCTGGCTCAGGGCTGAACAGTACCTAAAAAATACCGAGCACCGCTTGTCTTTGCGATACCCGGTATGAGGGGGGAGATAAAGAGCAGATGACGGGAATCGAACCCGCCTCCCCAGCTTGGGAAGCTGGTGTTCTACCAATGAACTACATCTGCGCGCAAAGCTATTATAATACCAATCCCATATAAAATGCAATACTTTATTTGAAAAAAATAAAAAAATCTTGGCGTGCTCGGGTGTGCAAGCAGTTATCCACATGTTATGAACAAAAAAAATGAGTTATTCACATTATACACATTGATTTTTGCCTCGCGTATATGTTATGATTTTTTATGTCGGTTGGGTGGCACCGATCTACAGAGACTTGACATTTTACGGCAAGTATAATACTATATCAATTAGAAAAACAAACAATTGTTCGTACTTGGAGGAAGAAAAGATTATGGCAAATGTAAGTGAAGAGAAGAAAAAAGCGCTGGATGCGGCGATTGCAAAGTTGGAGAAGGATTTTGGTAAGGGAGCGGTGATGAAGCTCGGCGATTCCAGTGCCCATGTGAACGTGGAGACCGTGCCGACCGGCTGCTTGAGCCTTGACCTGGCGTTGGGGCTTGGCGGCGTGCC
>CATLEQ010000231.1 GCA_949915905.1 uncultured Lachnospiraceae bacterium
TGCGCTTGTAATACCCTTAAGTAAATATTTCCGCAATTAATGTCACATCCCGCTTTTAAGGCCAGTGCCGCCGACTCCGTCGCCGTGTTCGTGATTCCGTGATTTTCATGCAAATCCTTAATCGCCCAGCAATCCGACGTATAATATCCGTCAAATCCCCATTTCCCTCGCAGGATGTCTTGCATCAGCGTCTTGCTGGCGCAACAAGCCTCCCCGTTTACACGGTTATAGGCACCCATCACGCCCTCCACCTTCGCCTCCGTCACACATGCCTCAAATGCGGGCAGATACGTCTCCCACAAGTCTTTTGCGGATACCTCCGCGTCAAACTCGTGCCGCAATTCTTCCGGCCCGCTGTGTACCGCGAAATGCTTCGCGCATGCCGCCGCTTTCAAATACTTTCCGTCGCCCTGAATTCCCTTGATAAACGCGACTCCCAAACGGCTCGTAAGATATGGATCCTCCCCGTAGGTTTCATGTCCCCGTCCCCACCTGGGATCCCGAAAAATGTTGATATTCGGAGACCAAAGCGTCAATCCCTTATAAATGTCCCGATCCCCCAACGCCGTACTCGCGTTAAACTTTCCTCTTGCCTCCGTTGAAATGATGTCGCCAATCTTTCTCATCCCGCCTTCGTCAAACATTGCCGCCATGGCAATCGCCTGGGGAAACATCGTCGCACATCCGGCCCTCGCGACCCCGTGCAAAGCCTCGCTCCACCAGTGGTACCTGGGGATTTTTAGCCGCTCAATCGGCGGGGAGTCAAAGCGAAGCAATAACGCCTTCTCCTCCAACGTCATTTTTGCCACTAGTTCTTTCGCCTGCTTTTCAAAGTCCATGCCTTCCTCCCTCTCGTGCACCGCACCGTTAGTATTCCACAAACGCTCCGGCCTTTGGCATTATAGAAAGGTTACTTCGCTTCCCTCAAGCCTCTCCTTCACGCGCGCGATACTGTCCAGATATTCTTCCTGCGATTTTAAATGCTCCATAATCATCGGCATTTCCGGATTATAGTGCTCCGCCAGCAAAATATATTTCTCCAGATTGATTTCTCCCAGACAACATGGCACTTCTTTCAAAAGAAAAGTCAGCTCTTGTAACAGAAGAACGTCCTTCAAATGGCAGCTCTTAATCCACGGCCCCAGCTTTTCAAAACATTCCTCCATATACTCTTCATGGAAAAAATATTTTTCCGGCGTGTTCAGCCAATTGAAAAAATCCATATGCACCGCGAACCGTTCCCGATTCACATCCTCTATCAGATGAAGATACTGTTCCACATCCATCGGATACATATACGGCATGGGCTCAATCGTATAATAGGTATTTTTCGGCTGCACCTCGTCTATAATCTCTTGTATCGTTTTTACGGTTAAATCCCATGTTTCCTTCGTAAAATTCCCCCGATACGCGCCGGCCCATTTTTCTCCGGCGGAACCCGCCACGTTGGCACAGCAATTCGCACCGATTTTATCCGCCAGCCGAAGCTGCTCCTTCGTCTTTTCCAGAGCCGCCTTACGCTCCTTTGGATTCGGGGCAATGGGATTGCACCACGCCCCCACCTCGGCAATCACCAGATTCTGCTCTCTTGCCGCATTCGCAAAGGATTGTATGGTTTCCTCCGGTGCCGTGTAGTCCAATGGAAATACAACGCTGCCGCACCCCGCTTCCCGGATGGCCCTCGCCCACTCCGCCGCGTCTGTTTTTCCAAGGTTTGTTGAAATTCCCAATCGCAAATCTCTCATCCTCCTGACTGTGTTCCTAAGGAAGTTCTTTTCGCCCATAATCTTGTAACATCCACTCAACTAGGCTCGTAAGATACCTCGCCAAGTTTCGGGATGGACTTTCTCACTAAATTCGCGCCTTCTGCGCTCATTAAGTGTTCAATGTCAGTTGCTTTCGGTCAAAACTCCGTGTCATACGGCCATGGCTGGCCGCCCGCGATGCATCCGCCATCGACCCGGATTTCGGCTCCGGTAATGTAAGCGGATGCGTCCGATGCCAGCAAAATGCAGATGCCGACAATGTCTTCCGGATACCCCGGCCGATTTAACGCAATCCGATCCAGCAGATACTTCGAGCGAACCGGGTGCTCCCAGGTCGGCACCGTAAGCGCGGTCTGAATATGGCCCGGACTCACGCAATTTGCACGGACGTTATATTTCGCCCATTCCACCGCCATTGACCTCGTGAAGGACAAAATCCCGCACTTCGTCGCCCCATACACCGAACATCCTCCCAAAATGCTCCCCGTATTATGCGAGCCGATATTGATGATGCTGCCGCCGTTTTGTTCCTTCATATACGGTGCGACCGCCTGGGTAACCAGAAAGACACCCTTCAAATTGATTGCCATGATGCGGTCATACGTTTCCTCCGTGACATCCATAAAGCCTTCCCGCTTATTAATCCCGGCACAATTTACCAGCACGTCGATGCGGCCATATGCTTCTCCGATTTCTTTTACGCAACTGGCAATGCTCTCCTTATCCATGACATTCATCACGTGGCAAGAGGCTTTGCCGCCGGCCGCCTCAATCTCCGATTGCACCTTTTCCAACTGTTCCTGATTAATGTCACATAAGGCAATTTTTCCGCCGGCCGCCGCCATTCCGGCCGCAATCGCGCTCCCGATGCCGCCGGCGGCTCCCGTAAACAAAACCACCTTGTCTTCCAGTGAGAACAGCTTCTGTAAATTCTCGGCCACTGACATTTCTATTCCTCCTCACAGCGAATCTGGCATCCTGCCAGTTTTTCATAATATTTGGCAATCGCGCTGTGGTCTTCCTGCCCGCACCCGTCCATGTGGAGATTCTGTAAAATTTCCATCACGCTCGCGGTCAGCGGCAGGGGCGCGCCCACGCCATGTCCGGTTTCCAACGCGTTGTTCAAGTCCTTGATGTGAAGGTCGATTTTGAACCCAGGTTTAAAGTTCCCCGCAGTAATCATCGGAACCTTCGCGTTCATGACCGTGGAACCAGCAAGCCCGCCCTTGATGGCCGCAAATACCTTGTTCGGGTCAACGCCCGCCTTGGTACTTAGCATAAATGCCTCGGAAACCGCGGCGATATTTAAGGCCACGATTACCTGGTTTGCCAGCTTCGTCGTATTTCCCGCTCCAATCGCCCCGCAATGTACGGCACTTCCGCCCATGACCATTAAAATGTCATACACTTCACGGAAAACTTCTTCCGGACCGCCCACCATGATGGACAACGAGCCGTCAACCGCCTTGGGCTCCCCTCCGGAAACCGGCGCATCAATCATTTTTACGCCCTTTTTCGCGCACGCCTCGCTGATTTCCTGCGACGCGAGCGGGGCAATCGAACTCATGTCAATCAGGATGCTTCCCTCCTGCGCCCCTTCCAATACGCCGTTCTCCCCCATGACAACCGCCTTTACATGCGGGGAGTTCGGAAGCATGGTGATAATCGTTTTGCACTCCTTGGCCACTTCCTTTGCGGAACCTGCGGCAACGGCTCCTGCTTCCACCACCAAATCCACATTTTCCTTTATAATATCATAAACCGTGACCTCATACCCTGCTTTTAATAAATTTTTTACCATCGGCTTTCCCATAATGCCGAGTCCGATAAATCCAAGTTTCATTGTTCATTTCCTCCCTGATGATTTATTTCTTTGACGCTCTACCATACACGCTTTTATCGATTCATCTCCCGGATCGTCTCTACCATATGCTCCTTTGTCAATCCATGATAGGCTAATACGTCCTGATAATTATGCGCACTGCATCCGAACGTGTCATTCAAACCCACATACTCGATCGGTTTGCATTCTTTTCTCAACACCTCGGAAATCGCGCTGCCAAGCCCTCCGACAATGCTGTGCTCCTCTGCCGTGACAACCGCCTTGCAGTCTTTTGCCAGACGAAGGATTGCCTCCGTGTTCATCGGCTTAATCGTGCTTACGTTTACCACCTTCACGGAGATCTCGTTCTTCAGCTCTTCTGCCGCCTGCATGGCCAGGTTCACCATGTACCCGGTTGCAAACACGACGATATCCTTGCCTTCTCTCATCAAGGTAGGCTCTCCGATTTGAAATTTCCTCCCCTCTTCCGTCACGTTCGGATAATCGTTTCTATTGAGCCGGATATAGCATGGACCGTCCATCTCCACCATCGCCTTTACCGCTTCCACCGTTTCATTGGCATCTGCCGGGCAGAGCACCGTCATATTGGGGATTGCCCGCATAATCGCCATGTCCTCCACGGACTGGTGAGTCGCGCCGTCGCCAAAATCGGACAAGCCTGCCGACGAGCCGCAGATTTTCACATTTAATTTGCCAATCGCTATCGTCTGCCGAATCTGGTCATAGGCCCTCCCCCCGGCAAACACGGCAAAGGAATTGGTAAACGGAATCTTTCCGGTCTGTGCAAGTCCCGCCGCCACCGACGTCATGTTCGCCTCGGCAATTCCCATCTCATAATGACGCTTTGGATACGCCTGCTCAAACATTTTCCCCATGGTGGAACCGCCCAAGTCCGCATCCAGCACCACGATGTTTTGGTTTTCCTTCCCAAGTTCGACCAGCGTGTTCCCATAAGCAACTCTTTGATTCGTGTAACTCATATTCATCACCCTTCTATGTTTATTTCTTCTATGTTTATTTCTTCTATGTTCGTTCCTTCCATATTCATTCTTCTATATTCCATTCTTTTAGCTCAGTTCTTCCAATGCCTGTTGATAAGTCTCCTCCGTCAGGGCTCCGTTGTGGTATCCCACGACGTTCTCCGCAAAACTTACACCCTTGCCCTTTATGGTATTGGCGATGATGACCGTCGGCTTCCCGACCTTCTCGTCCGTTGCGTCCAAGGCCGTCAAAATCGCCTCCATGTCGTGTCCGTCACACTCAACCACCCGCCAGCCAAAGCTTTCCCATTTTGGAATCAACGGGTTCGAATCCATTCGTTCTACCACCTTGCCCTGCGCCTGCAAATTATTTTTATCCACGATGGCCACCAGGTTTTCCGCCTTGTAGGCTCCTGCCGCCATCGCGGCTTCCCAGACCTGGCCTTCCGCAAGCTCCCCGTCGCCTAACAGCACGTACACTTTCCGGTCAATTTCATCCGCCGTAAGTCCCAGTGCCATGCCAAGGCCGATGGAAAGGCCCTGCCCAAGCGAACCGGTTCCCGCTTCAATCCCCGGAGTTTTGATGACATCGGGATGCCCCTGGAGGTAAGAGCCGATTTCTTTCGTCTTCTTTAAATCCTCCACCGGAAAATATCCTGCCTCCGCCAAAGCCGCATACTGCAAAATTGCCACATGTCCCTTGCTCAAAAGAAAACGGTCACGGTCTTCCATGCGCGGATTTTTCGGGTCATGCCTCATTTTATAAAAATAGAGTGCCGTCACGATGTCGGCCGCAGAATTGGATCCCCCGACGTGTCCTGCCACGCCCACGCCGATGCTGATTATAACGTCCCTGCGAAGCTTTCTCGCCTTTTTTTCCAAATCTTCAATTAATTCCCTGCTATATCCCATAATCTCAACTCCTTGTTGTTCTGTAAATTGTTAGTTGTCCTACAAGTTATTTGGCGAATTCTGTCTTGCCGAACGCGGCATGTCCCCCCCGCAGAAGCATGTATCATAATGTGCCCCGGGGTTACTTTGCGACACCATTCTCCCGAATGCATTTCGCATACCATGCCCCGCTCGATTTTATAATTCGCTCCTGCGTTTCGAAATCTACATATACGATTCCAAATCGGCTTCCATACCCAAACGCCCATTCAAAGTTGTCCAACAAAGACCAGACAAAATATCCGGCAACCGAAACACCCTTTTCCATTGCATGGTACACGGCAATCAAATGGCGTTTTAGATAATCTTTCCGTCCCATGTCTTCTACCGTATGTTCCATCGTGACAATATCATGGAACGACGCGCCGTTTTCCGTAATATATATTTTCCGGAAGTGGTATTCTTCTTTCAAACGAACCAGCATTTCTTCCAATCCTTCCGGCGTAATCGGCCACGCCCGATCCGTCACTTGCTTGTCTTTCGGAACCACCGCCTCTCCTTCCAATGGCCATTGATCCGGATTTGCACGGATATAGGTGTCGTTGTAATAATTCAACCCCAGAAAATCCAACGGCTGTCCAATCAATTCCATGTCCGCCGGTGAGAAATCGGGAACCTTTATATTTTTCCTTTGAAACAGCGCCACCATGTCTTCCGGATATTTTTTATATA
>CATLEQ010000232.1 GCA_949915905.1 uncultured Lachnospiraceae bacterium
GGCGGCAGCAGGCTTACGGTGGATGGCACGACGGAAGTGCTTGCGGCCGCGACATCTGCACAGATTGACGCGGATGCCAAAAACCAGGTGAACTTCCGGTTCGTATTGACGGATGCGGGCAGGGACGATATCCTGGGGTATGAGATTGTGCGTTGTACCATGTCCGGGAACGAGGTGGATAAAGTAATCGCGGGCTTTACAACGGAAACTACGTTCAGCGACTTTGTGACGACGATGAACAATCGCGTGGTGACTTACGAGATTACGGCGATTGATAAATATCTGAATCGTTCCGCGGTGCTGACGTTGGATCCGTTAAAGATTGAGCATAACGGCAATATTGACAAGGCGGGGTGGACGGTTAGCGCAAGCGGCATCACGTCGGCGGAAGAGGATTACAACGGAAGCGAAGAAGATCCGTGTGCAAAAACGCCGGAGAAAGCAATCGACAAGGTCATTGACAATAACGGCAGTACGACCTATCTCGGCACGGCGGGACAGAATGCGGAAGTGGTTGTGGAATTTAATCGACAGCTTACGATTACCGGATTTGAGTACAAGGCAGATCTGAATGCAGGCGGAGAGCAGGTTCAGGACTATACGGTTTATGTTCGAAACGCGCAGAACGGATGGACGGAGGCTGCCAGCGGCACGTTCGAAACATCGGGAGGAAAAGCGGCTCAGACAGTCTATTTCAGTAGTCAGGTAAAAGGAAACATAGCGGCTTACGATACGACGGCGATGAAGTTGCTGATTAAAAACAAGGAAGGAAAGCAGGTTGCAATTACAGAATTGGATGTCCTGGGCGTGATCGGGGATAACGTGGAGTTACAGAGCACGTTGAACGGAACTCCGGCTATCGGAAAGCTGACGGCGGATTATAAGTATGGAACAAATGCAAAGGACGTGATTCCGGCAGGCTCCATTATCTTTACCGGGGTCTATAAGGGAAATCCGGCTTATAACGTAGTGCTTCTGTATGATCAGGACGGCAATATCGTCAGCGGTACAAGCGTGGACGGGGAGCAGAAAGCCTATCACGTCATTCAGGCGAACGTGCCGGATGACGGGGAGATTCAGGAGGTTTATGACGGAACATGGATTTATTGGATCGAACCGCAGGATACGGTGAACCTGGAGGCATTGACCAAGGTGCGGGCAGAATTGTACCGTGTGGATGATGCCATGACCAATCAGGGACAGAGACTGGTCAGCGATTCCTTCTTTGTGAACGTGGAAGCAAATAGTCCGGAGGAATTGAGGCCGATTACCTTGACTTCGAGTCAGAGCGGCGGCAATGAGGTTATGAGCGAGTAGCAAAGCGGATTGCGAATATCCGCTTGACTAGATGGAGGGAGCAGGACATGAAGAAATATATAAGGGGAATCATCATGGCGGTGTTCGCATTTGTCGCGATACTGCCGCAACAGGTGCATGCGGAAGACACGGGAGAGGTTCTGTTGGAGAAAAACGAGACGCAGACGGCGGTGGTCGTAAAGGTACAGATTCCAAATGCAGAGCAAGAACGCATATCCTCCCTGCAGCTGAAGCTCTTGGTGAAAGACGCGGCGGGGAATCCGGCCGGGGAGGAGATTCTGGGAAGAATCGCAAGTCTGGCCATTACGTTCGACGAAAGTATTTCCGGGAAGGCTAAAATCCAAGAACAGATTTACCACGAGGACACGGGCAGCCTGAACATTTATATTTCCGGAACGGAGCCCTTGTTTTCCGACCAGGATGAGAACCTATTGACGGTTGGAACCGTGTCGGCGGTCATTCTGGGAGAAGAAGACATGGAGATTTACCTGGGAACGGATGCGGACTCCTTTCAGGTAGTGAAAGGGAGAAGCGTGGTTTCCATTTTAAGCGAGGTGCAGCCGGTATCTTTCAAAGCCGCCGGGAATCCAGCGGATGCGCAGGAACCGCAAGACCCGCAGAATCCGCAGGAACCGGGTGAACGGCTTCCGGTGGTTGACAAGTCGAAATTGGAAAGAGTGCTGGCTCAGGCCGCGGAATATGTGGAAACAGATTATACAAGCGAAAGTTATGGGGGGTTGAAAAAGGCGGTGGAAGAAGGACGGGCCGTTTATGACAAGCAGGATGCCTCACAGACGGAGGTGGATCAGGCGGTGCGGTCGATTGAAAATGCGATTGGCGGCCTGATACCCACGACAAAATCCAGCGCGGAGCCATCCTTGGAGGAGTTGGCGAAGAACCCGGGCGGGGCGGCCGTCCAGACGGGAGATTTTTCGCCCATCTGGATATACGCGGCCTTGATGATTATAAGCGCGGGATTGCTGTTGATGGTGCGGGGACGATTACGACGGTGAAGTGCGAGAGGAGAAAGACGATGAAGCGACAAGCGGTAAACCCATATTTGCCGGGGAATGAATATATCCCGGACGGTGAACCTTATGAATTTGACGGGAGAGTTTACGTGTACGGCTCCCATGACGGGTTCGGCAGCCCGATTTTTTGCGTCAACGACTACGTCTGCTGGTCGGCACCAGTAGACGATTTGGGGGATTGGAGGTATGAGGGGGTCATTTATCGAAAAAACCAGGATCCGAAGAACCGCCTGGGGCTTCGGCTTTTGTTCGCGCCGGATGTCGCGCGGGGGGCGGACGGAAGGTTTTACCTATATTACGCGTTTGATTTCATGGGCATCATGGGCGTGGCGGTGAGCGACCACCCGGCGGGGCCGTATGCCTTTTACGGGCACGTACATTACGCGGATGGCACGATTTGGGGACGCAGGAAGGGGGATTCGTTCCCGTTCGACCCGGGCGTGCTTGTGGATGATGACGGACGCGTGTTCCTATATTCTGGGTTTTATACGAAGATGCCTGCCATCGTGACCGGAGGGCGGTCGCTGCGTTACGAGGGTGGCTACGTGCTGGAGCTGGAGCCGGACATGGTGACCGTCAAGACTCCGGAGAAGTTATTATTTCCCAAGGAGGGCACGGGTTCCTTTGCCAACCATGAGTTTTTCGAGGCCAGCTCCATCCGGAAATACGAGGGAAAATATTATTTCGTCTATTCCTCGCGCCACAATCATGAGCTTTGCTATGCCGTAAGCGACCATCCGGACAAGGATTTCGTGTATGGGGGAACGCTAATCAGCAACGGGGATTTGTTTCTGGACGGGAACGAGGACGAGGGTCATGCCAAGAATTACATCGGCAACAACCATGGGGGAATGCTCTGCCTGAACGGGCAGTATTATATCTTTTACCACCGGCACACGAACCGTAGTTCCTATGCCCGCCAGACTTGCGCGGAAATGCTGCGGCGCGGGGAGGACGGCGGCTTTTGCCAGGCGGAGATGACGAGCTGCGGGTTGAATGGCGGGCCGCTTTCCGGTGCGGGCCGGTACGAGGCGCGGATTGCCTGCAACCTTTGGAGCGGGCAGGGTACCGGGCGTTACGACGTGTCGTTTTCGCGGCTTCGCTATGCGAAACACCCATTTATTACGCAGGATAAACGGGACGGGGACGAGACGGCGGTGCAATACATTGCCAATATGAGGGACGGGGCCGTGGCCGGATACAAATATTTTGACATGGGGAAGGCACGGGAACTTTCGGTCAAAGTTTCGGGAAGAGCAAGCGGCGCGCTTCGCGTGTATTGTGACGAGGCGTTCCACCACCTCGTCGCGGAGGTGCCAATTGACGTCCACGGGAAGGAAGTCAAAGAATGTTCGGCGGAGCTTGAGCGGGAAAAACTGACCGCGGACGTGGTGCCTTTGTATTTCAAATACGTGGGGAAGGGAAAACTTAACTTTTATGGATTTTCATTTCGGTAGCAGGGCATTTTTAGCTTACGGGTTTTTATTTCGGCGGCAAGGCGTTTTCGCCTTGCCGCATTGATTTCGATATTCCGGCAGGGGCATGTCGGTCGCGGTTTTCAAATTGAGTGACGCATGGGTTACTTCTACTACATTTCAATTAAAAAAATACGCTTCTTTACAATAAATTTTTTGTTGACTTATTGCAAAAATAGTAGTACAATTTAGAAAAGCTCAAAATTGAATTATACAAAAACAGATAAAAGGAGGGGGATGAATGGAGATTCAGGAATTTTCCAATATTTTGGAATTGGCCGAAAATTCCATGGCGGCATATGAAAAGCTATGCAGACCCGTGTGCCGGGAGTTGGGAATAAATCAGACGGCTTTTGACATTTTGATGTTTTTGGCGAATAACCCACAGTACCAGACGGCAAGGGACATCGTAAAGGTGCGGCACTTGAAGCCGAACCTCGTGTCCTTTCATGTGGAGCGGCTGGTGCAAGAGGGGTATCTTGTGCGCGAGGGCGTGCCGGGCGACCGCCGGAAGGTGCGGCTTTTGTGCACGGAGAAGGTGAAGCCCGTGGTCAGGCAAGGGCGTGAGGCGCAGAGACGTTTTTTTATGCGCATGACGCAGGGAATCGGCGAGGAGGCGTTGCGGCAGCAGCGGGAAGTGATGGCGGCGGTTTGTAAAAACGTGGAGAGCCTGTTGGACGAAGAGCAAACGTCCGATGCGTGAAAGACGTGACGCGGGCGTGGAAAGGGCTATGGTGACATGAAGAAGGAGGTTGTTTGAAATGGAAATTTTGATGATGGTTTTGGTGGCGTTTTTTGCCGGGATGGGCGCGGGGCTTGGCACCGGTTTTGCCGGGATGAGCGCGGCGGCGGTGATATCACCGATGCTGATTACGTTTTTGGGGATGGAGCCGTATGCGGCGGTGGGCATCGCGTTGTCCTCGGACGTGCTGGCGAGCGCGGTTTCTGCCTATACGTATGGTAAGAATAAGAATCTGGATGTGAAAAACGGCCTGGTGATGATGGCCAGCGTTCTCGTCTTTACCGTGGTTGGAAGCTACGTTTCCAGCCTGGTTCCATCGCAGACGATGGGCGGATTTTCCGTGTTCATGACGTTTTTGCTGGGAATCAAGTTTATCGTCAGGCCGGTGATGACGACGAAGGAAACGATGCAGGCGGTAGATCCGAAAAAGCGCGTCATTCAATCGATTGTATGTGGAACCCTGATTGGATTTATCTGTGGGTTCGTTGGCGCGGGCGGCGGCATGATGATGCTTTTGATTTTGACCTCGGTTCTCGGTTACGAGTTGAAGACGGCGGTGGGAACGAGCGTGTTCATCATGACGTTCACGGCGTTTACCGGGGCGGCCTCCCATTTTGCCATCGGCGGCGCGCCGGACTGGCCAGTGTTTATCCTTTGCGTGATTTTCACGCTTTTGTGGGCGCGAATCGCGGCCCGTTTTGCCAACAAGGCGAACCCGAAGACGCTAAACCGGGCGACGGGCGTGGTATTGGTGGTATTGGGAGTCGTGATATTTGCCTTCTCAAAATTAAGCGCGGCGTGAAAAGGCGGCCGTTTTTTAGCTCCAGTTGACGATTGCGCCGGTGCGGGGAACATTGGAAACAAATGTCGAAAATGTTTGCATGTTCATCGGATTTGTGTCTAGTTCCCGGCAAGAATCCGTGATATCATTCTCATGTGCGCGACATGTGAAATGATTTAGGAACTGTCATGAAATAACATGGCAAGTCAAGATGCACATGCTATTTCATGACAGTTCCTTTGCCGCGAATATCGTATATGAGGAGGATGTCAGGATGGAACATGGAAAGAAGATGTTGCCGCCAAAGTTGTTGCATGGCGGGGATTACAATCCGGATCAATGGCTTGCCTATCCGGAAGTTTTGGATGAAGACGTGGAATTGATGAAAAAGGCCAATGTCAATTGCGTGACGTTGGGCGTGTTTTCCTGGAGCAGGTTGGAGCCGGAAGAGGGCAAATATGATTTTGGGTGGCTTTCGGACGTGATTGACCGCCTTTATGCGAGGGGGATTTATACGATATTGGCCACCCCGACGGGGGCGATGCCGCATTGGTTGACATCAAAATACGAGGAGGTGCGCAAGGTGGAGCCAAACGGATTGCGCAGGCTTCATGGGCAAAGGCATAATTTCTGTCCCTCCTCGCCCGTCATGCGGCAGAAGACGGCGCAGATTGACGGCGGTGCGGGAAAGCAGCGACCTGCCGGTATTGACGAACATGATGGGCGCGTTCAAGCCGCTCAACTATTTTAAATGGGCGAGGGAACTGGACGTGGTGTCGCTTGACAACTACCCGTTCTGGCATTTTCAGGAAAGCGACGTGGACATGGCGGCCGCGGCAGCATTTAGCCACACATTGACC